>JALOMA010000011.1 GCA_025455735.1 Candidatus Kapaibacterium sp. | reverse complement strand
TATTCTGTTCAACGTGCCTCGGCCGCAGACGCTGGTTCGTATACGATGCGCGCCACCACAACCTGTGGTCTAACGGCTACAACAACGGCATCCGTTGTTTCCGTGTTGTCCCAGCCCACAATGTCTGTACAGCCGACAAATCAAGCGCTCACGATCGGAGAGACGCTGACACTCATTGCCGATGCATCGGACGCACGGTCGTATCAGTGGATGAAGAACAATCAGCCCATCGCTGGCGCAACATCGTCGATATTCTCAATCGCATCGGTCCGCCTGGCAGACGCCGGCAGCTACAACTGCATCATCCGCAACGGTTGCGGTGGCGTTGTTTCCCGGTATGCTCGCGTTTCTGTGAAGGATCCATCTTTGGATGTGCCTGAATTGTCACTGTCCGATGATGCCATCGACCTTGGCGAGATTCCCATTGGATACAGTGCAACGCGCACCATGACGGGCTTCATCCGCAATACGGGTGCTGCACCAATGAACGTCATCTCGGTAAGCGGTACGGGAACTGGCTTCACTGTCACCACAACGCCAACACCATTCACGCTGGCCCCAGGCGCATCTGCCGATGTATCCATCATGTCCATGCCCTCCGCTCTAGGAGCTGCCATGGGTCAGATCGACGTGGTGACCAATGCCCCATCACCGTCGGCTTCAGCCGTACTGTCATCGACATCAGTGCTGCGTTACAGCGTGCCGACGTCTATCGTCTTTGAAGATACGGACATCGCCGATCTCGTTGGAAACCCTGGCCCCGGCAAGGATGGCGATGATGTTCAGGCTAGTGCCCGACTGTGTGTTGATGTAGCGAACACGTCGGCAGTACCTGTTACTCTGGACGCAACGACTCTTTCTGGTGCACATGCCGCTGACTTTAGCGTCGAAACGACATTGCCCGTGAACATTGCTCCGGGAGCAACTTCGCAGCTGTGTATTGTCTTCAATCCATCATCGACGGGTGGCCGAAATGCCACATTGAACATTCAGTCTTCCACTGGTGGTAACACCACTGCACAACTGAGCGGTAATGGAACAACTGAAGTATCCGTCGACGATGAACTTGCCACCCTTGGTGTTGCCGTCTTCCCCAATCCAGCAACGGATGGTGTGGTCATTCAACTTGCCTCTCCCGCACGTGGAGTAGAGATTGTGGATGTCAATGGACGGGTTGTTGCTTCGTTTGCTTCCCCATCGACAATTCTCCGTTGGAACATGACGGATAATGCCGGCAATGGCGTTGCCAGCGGCCAGTACGTTGTGCGCGTTCGTACGATGTCCGAGGTCAAAGGTATACCGCTGTCTATTGTTCGGTAAGCGCTGTTCGTGATGACATATCGAGGCCGGTTACCAATTGGTGACCGGCCTCGTTCGTTTTACGTCACCAAGTGGGTTAGCTTTGCCGCATGATGGATTCACCTTCAACATTGTCGCCCTCGTGGGTTGTTATTATTCCTGCTGCAGGAGTAGGAAGACGCTTCGGAGCGTCCCTTCCAAAGCAGTTTCTTCCCCTTGCAGATCGCCCCATCCTCGTTCACACGGTTGAACGTGTCCTCTCATTGCCTGCATCGGTGCGCGTCGTAATAGCGGCGCACGGAGACATGATTCAAGAAACGTCCCAAGCGCTTGCCAGTGCAGGAATCAATGAATCCTTGGTAGGCATTGTTTCGGGTGGCGAAGAACGCCAGGACAGTGTTCGCAGGGCACTGGATCATCCCTGGTGCCAGGATGCTGACGTCGTGTTTGTTCATGACGCTGTCCGCCCACTGGCTACTCATGCAGTGTTTCTCCGCGTAGCGGAAGCAGCGATGGCCGACGGTGCAGCGGTACCCATTGTGCCTGTCACGGATACCATCAAGGAGCGTTCTGCCTGCGGCCTTGTCGCGGCAACACCCCGGCGAGATTCGTTGTGTGCAGTACAAACGCCTCAAGGCTTCCGCCGTGGCGTCCTACAGGCTGCCCATGTGCGGGCACATGCGGAAGGTTGGGTCGGTACGGACGATGCTTCCTTCGTGGAACGCTGTCAACAAGCCGTTCGTTGTGTCGATGGTGAGCCCTGGAACATCAAAATCACGTCACCTTCGGACCTTCACCTTGCTGAGTATCTCTTCAAGGAACAGCATCCCGAGAACAACATGTAACCAGTCTTGCCGTTCCATGTTCTAGCACACACGAAAACCGTCGCGGAATTCGTCGTGAGTGCCGTTTGGTATCGCTTGCCTCCGCATGTATCTTTGCGCCCGCTCACGCGGAATTCCCTCCTGACCCTTCATCCTTTTTGGAGCACGTCATGTTCTGGACACCTGAACTCGCCAAGTACCTCGAAGACGCCCCGTGGCCAGCTACGAAAGAGGAGCTTATCGACTATTGCAACCGTACGGGTGCTCCTTTGCAGGTTATCGACAACCTGTCCGAGCTGGACGATACGGTAGAGGATACCGTATACGAAGGCATTGAAGACATATGGCCCGAATACGAACAAGCTAGTGATGACATCTTCTTCAACGAAGATGATGACATCATGAATGATTATTGATTCTTCACAGCCGAAGAAACAACGCCCGGTCATGAACTCCATGGTCGGGCGTTGTACGTTATTCCCCTTCCCACCTGCTACTTTTGCATGGTGATTGCTCCTGCCCGACACGTCGCAATAATAGTTGCCTGCCTCGCCCTCCTATGGAGTGTGCATTGCGCAGCAGCTCAGGACACGATTCTATCGAGGGCTGGTGATGGACGGTCGCGTATCGTTACCACGGAGCTCGAAGATGTAGTGTTTGTAGGATGTACGCTTACGACTCCAGAACAACTCGTAGGGGTCATTACATCGCGGCCCAGTGAACTGTCCATAACACGGCGTCTTGCACGGTATTTTTCAGAGAACCTTCGCCGGAATACGGCCACACCCTCCCGAGTACTTTCCATACTGGGAAAGGTAGAGCAAGACCTCCAGGATGAACTTCGGTATTTCGACCCTCGCATTGCCGAAGACGATTCGGCGGCGCTGATACAACACCTTCAACAGAACGGCTTTCACTCTGCCAATGTCTCCTTTACGTTCGCCAAACAACCGTCCAATGGCAAAAACACGCTGACGTTTGTTGTCAACGAAGGGCCTCGTGCAGAAATCGATGCCGTTTACTATTACGGGCTTGAGGGTCTTCCCCCAGAAGCCGAAGCGGACGTGCAACGCGTCCGCACCATTGGCCCAGGGACATCGTATGCCGATGCAACGGTAGAATCCGAGATGAAGGCAATCCTGAATGCCCTTCGGCGCCACGGTTACTATGGTGCTGATACCGTGCGGGCAGGGATTGGATTAAGCAGCGATCGGCTGCGTGACACCGTAGCCATGTTGTTTGACCCTGGACCACGCTACCGGATTGCACGCATTGATTTCGTGGAGAACTCCCGCCGTCTGCCCGGTGTAGCAGGAGAAGATACCGTTGTCTATCCGTCGGTAAATGAGTCCGCTCGTGCCCGGCAGCTGGAAATTGCCGCAGGTGAGTGGTTCGACGCTGAAAAGGTCAATAAATCCCGGATGAATCTAATTTCCCTGGGTACGTTCGAGTCCGTTAGTATTGATACCAACGGCACAGGCGATTTGGCTCTTGATAGTGCGCTTGTACTGAGGGTGTTCACGAAGAATGCCAAACCTTATGACGTTGGTTTGGACTTTGGTTTCTTTCAGACGTCCCTTGATAACTTCTTCAATTTCGGTATTGGTGCCACTGCCCAACACCGCAATTTGCTGGGTGGTGCACAGCAGGCCACACTCTCCGCACAGTTCGTTCTTCAGGACATCGGGCGTGCTATACAGGGTCAGCAGCTCGAAACGGAATCGCTGGTACGAATGGACTTTGGTTGGCCTTCTGCGTTTCGTCTCTTTGGTCTCCGAAGTAGTCTCAACGGCGGTTTGTTCTACTCGCAACGGCGCCTTGTCGATCCGTTTCGCCTGGAGTCCGCAGGTCTGAACCTTCGCCTTCCCGTTGCTCTCTACCAGTATACCTTCTTCAATGCCTTCGAAGCGTCGCTTGGTCTAGACCGTCAGGTGCCTCGCGACTATGCAAATGCTCGTGAACAAGCGCTCGCCAACGACACCACGGAAGCAGGCCGCATCATTATCGAACAGACATTCGAACAATTTGTGGCTCTCGACAACTACCTGCGCAGGGAAGGTGGCTTCTTTACTGGGATTTTCCTTGGAGGATCTTTCCGCGGAGAACACCGCGACAATCCAGCCAATCCAACGAGTGGCACGTTCTCGAGCATTTCTGCTGAATTCGGCTATGGGGCTGGTAAGTTCTGGCGCCTCCAGGCCTTTGTGTTCACGTACAACACCATCGACACCCGATTGGTAGCTGCCACGAAGGTTCGCGCTGGCCACATCTTCCTCGTTGATCCCTCCAATGTCTATGTTCCCCTTGAACGTCAATTTTTTGCAGGGGGCGCTGCCTCCATTCGGTCCTTCGCTTCGCGGCAACTCCATGATCCGGCATCAGGAAGGGTTGAAGGCGATCCTGCCGATGCCAACCTTCGGAACAATATTCTCGGAAGTGCCTCCCTTATCGAGCTGAGCTTCGAATTGCGGTATACCCTGCCACGGCCAGAGGGGCTGTCGGATTTGTGGGCATCACTTATAGAACGATCCGGTTTTACGTTCTTTACGGATATCGGCAACTCGTTCAATCGATTGACTGATACAAAGTATGGAACGGCACGCCTCAAGGACTTCATAGAGGGGAATGTGGTTGCAATAGGGTTGGGATACCGTTTCGACACCCCTGTTGGACCCTTTCGTGTTGACTATGCAACGTCGCTCTACGACCCGCTACGTTCCACAGGACGCTTCATGTTTGGCGGTCGCGAGAATATCATGGGCTTCCGGAATTGGCAGCTATCCATTGGCCTTGGACACGCATTCTGATACGACTGTAGCACTGCTGCGTGCCATTTCTATGCCCTAGAGGGCGGCAACAATGCGTTGGCGGCTATTCCGGGCAGCTCGGTACATTCCTGACGTTGAAAATGGCATTGCATAGTTACCGCGATGATCGACGGCAATGATTCCCCCACTTCCGCCCAACGTAACCACTGACTGCAGGGCCATGGCTGTTGCCGTACCAACAGTCTCGCCCAGCAACTCCATGCGCATTGCCACGGTATGGGCAGCTACTGCTCGTAGGAAGAACTCACCATGGCCTGTGCAAGAGACTGCCACAACATTGTTCTTTGCGAAGGTTCCAGCACCAGGTATTGGTGTGTCACCCACTCTACCCGCCGTCTTTCGCAATGTTCCTCCCGTGCTTGTTGCCGCAACCATATTGCCTTGGCCATCAAGGACGACGGCCCCCACCGTTCCCATGGGCGGTAGTTGTGCTGATGACACCTCCCATGCCGCTCCAAGGATGTCACATGGCGTGAACCATTCTTGGGATACTGTCTCCAATCCAAAATCCCGTATCTGCGCATCAGCCTCGGCACCCACGAGCAGAACATGTTCCGTGCGTGTTAGAACAGCATACGCTGCGTCAATAGCGTGCCGAGGAAGGGTAACGGATGCAACGGCACCCACGCGCAGCGTGGAACCGTCCATGAAGGAAGCATCCAGTTCTACAACACCGTTACTTGCTGGAGATGATCCCCTGCCAGCGTGAAAGAACCCGCAGTCTTCCATCGCTCGCACTGCTGTCAGTGCCACTTCTGTTGCCGAGGCCCCTTTCAAAAGATCGTTGTAGACAGAGTCAAGAAGGGACGAGAGAAATTCTTCGGCGTCGGTCAAGCGCGTTGTACCCTGGTAGCGAGCAAGGTTACCGGCACCACCGTGGAGTACGACACAAGGATTTGGATGCATAAATGGTGAGGGTTGGGGTCAGTGAGGCAGCTTGCCGATGACAGCGTCTTGGATGTCGATATGCCGCGCGTTGGCCATTAGGGCAAGTACACCATCCGTCACCATATGTTGGAGATAGTGTACGGAGATGCCTTCGGCGGCTAGATGCGGCATGATGTGCTGTGCTTCACCGCCAGACATGACAATCGGAACAGTGGCATCGCCAAGGTGCCTCTTGCGGATACTACGGATAGCATGGGCGACCCCTCCGGCCACCGATGCAGTTACTCCGGCCATAAGACATTCCTGCGTATTGATGCCCATGGCAGCATCCGGTTCGCTGTATTTGAGTTCAGGAATTGCAGCCGTTTGTTTGCTTAGACCAAACAATTGTGTTCCAAGACCAGCGAAGATGACGCCACCGAGAAATTGGTGGTCATCGGATACAACATTGATGGTAACTGCCGTGCCGCAGTCTACAGTGATGAGAGGCGGTTGGGCAATAGACATGGCCCCGATCGTTCCAAGCATGCGGTCGATGCCTGCGTTTTCAACTGCGGAAAGCGATAAGAGCGAGTCATTTCGCATCAGAAGTTGGTGGGCGTTCAGCACCAAATGTCCAGGCGTTCGTTGTATGACCTTGACGATTGCCGTTGTCTGTTTAGGATTGACCGAAGAAAGCCCTATCAAATAGCGGCGTGAAACGTGATCTCGAAAGTGATGTTGAACATGCTTTTTCCATTCCTTGTCGTAGGGAAAGGACAGGTAGACATCGTCATGGTGAATTTTGACGCGGCTATTGCCAACATCTATTCCTGCGATGCCATATTCAACGCCATTCAGTTCAATCCGTGTATCGTATACTGTCGCCATCGGTTACAACCCGTTCGTTGGTGTCTGTAATTGATCGTACGATCATGCGGCCGTCCGAGAGAATTTCCTGTACGATCCATTCGTCCTGCGTATCGTTCAATCGAACGACACGTCCTAGGACGGCAAGTTCCTCGACCCATAGCGCAAAACTCTTGTTCCACGGTTGGTCTGCCAACATGCTCATGTGCTGGCGGAGCAGATCAACAACCATTTGAACCGTGCAAGAGGCCCCGAGACGCTGCATAGACGTACAGGGCTGCGCGATAGTATCGGAAAATACGAGTTGTTCAACGTTGATGCCTATGCCAATAATTGAGGAAGTGCATTGTGAGCCGAGGAACTCATGTTCCACGAGGATGCCAGAGATCTTTTTCCATCCTTCGTCGAATGCTTGTACATCATTGGGATACTTGAGTCTCAGCCGTTGCGTTGGTAAGAATGTTCGCAGCACAGCTAGTACGGCTAGAGCACCACGCCCCATCCATGAAGACAGTTCGGCTGCGTTTTGTTCGTGGGAGTGACGAATTCCAAATGACGCATAGACGTTCGCACCGTGGTCTCCTTGCCATGTTCTTCCATTCCTTCCCCTGCCCGAGGACTGATACTGGGCCGTAACCAAGACTGCGGCTTCTCGCATCAGAAGGTCCTTAGCATAGTCATTCGTAGAGGTTACTCTGGGAAGATGGTATTCGGAAAAGTGCACAATAGTATCAATGTTTATAAAAAGATCTACAATAATGTCTCGGCTTCCTTGCAAATAACGAAATCGATGACGTCCATGGTGTCGTAAATTCGACGTCTATGGAACAACACGTGTCTTCGGATACCATTTGTGCTTTGTCCACGCCGCCTGGAGTAGGCGGAATAGCTGTAATCCGAATCTCGGGTCCCGACGCTCTTGCAGGTGCCCATCGGTTCTTTCGCGGACCACATGGTCTTTTGGATGCAGAATCGCACCGTATCTACTACGGGTGGTGGATGGATGGTGAAGTGCCTATCGATAGTGTGGTATGTAGTGTGTTCCGCTCCCCTCATTCGTATACAGGCGAGGATGTGGTGGAAGTAAGCTGTCACGGTGGGTACTTTGTCTCGCGTCATATTTTGTCCATGCTGTACGGCGTCCATATCCGTGCAGCAGCACCTGGGGAGTTTACGCAGCGTGCTTTTTTGAATGGTCGGTTGGATATGACGCAAGTCGAAGCCGTTGCCGACCTTATTCATGCCCAGTCCTCTCCGGGTTCCTTGACAGCGGCGCGCCAACTTGCTGGTGGATTCACGAGAAGAATTGCTGCATTTCGACAACGGCTTCTGGACACTGCGGGATTGCTTGAATTGGAACTCGATTTCTCCGAAGAGGACGTTGAGTTTGTCGATCGTTCTGCACTTCGAGCAACCTTGACATCGCTTGCCTCGGAGACTCATGCACTCCAAAGCACTGCCAAGGCTGCAGAAACGCTTCGATCGGGCTTCACTGTAGCCATGGTGGGCTTTCCCAACGCAGGAAAGTCTTCGCTCTTTAATGCCTTCCTTCAGGAAGAGCGAGCAATCGTGAGCGATATCCCGGGAACAACCCGGGACTATATTCGAGAATCCATTATCGTGGACGGATTTACCGTACATCTGGTAGATACGGCGGGTATCCGTTCCACGGATGATACGATTGAACTGCAAGGTATTTCGTTGACGGAATCCGTCATCAAACAAGCCAATGCAGTTCTGATTATCAATGACGCTTCCGAGGGCTTGACATCATCCGATGCCCTGGTTGACGACATCCTTCGCCAGTTCTCGCCTGAACACTGCATACTCATTCAAAACAAGATGGATCTCGTTGGAACCTCACAACGTCATGACGTTGCCGCGGTATCCGAACTGTATTGTTCTGCCCGTCGTGGCGAGGGTATGGAAGTGTTGCGGACAACACTCCGAGATATGGTTGCAGGCTCGGCGTCTGCCATAAACGATGTGCTCTTGAATCGGCGACAGGCTGATGTACTTTCACAGGTAACAGATAGTCTCCACTCTGCGGTATCTGGACTCGACGTCGGCCTCACCAGTGAATACATCGCCGTGGATCTTCGCCAGGCAATCCGTTTTCTTGGAGAGCTAACAGGCGAAACGTGGAATCCAGATGTGCTGGAAGGCGTATTCTCGAAGTTTTGTATTGGAAAATGACCAGTCTGTATCTATGAATCAACCTATTGACATACGTCCCCTTGAAGAGGCAGACTTCAGCCGATTCATTGATATTCAACGGGAGGCCTTGGCTTCTGCCCCCGAACTCTTTGGTTCAGACTATGACTGGTTCGAGTCCTTGTCTCTCCTGTCCATAGAACAACGCTTTGAGAAGTATCAGAACTTCCCATCAAACTACCTCCTTGGTGCATTCACATCCTCTGGTTCCATCGTTGGTATGATCGGCTTTTCGTGTGAGTCTCATTTGGCGAAGCTGCGCCATCGCGGAAAGGTGTGGGGCCTGTATGTATCGACCGAAATGAGACGCCAAGGTTTAGCGTCGCGATTGCTTGAAACAGTCATCGAAACTGCACGGGATGTTATGGGGTGCGAACAAATACAACTTTCTGTGTCAAAACATAACGAAGCCTCGTATGCACTTTATCTGCGTCTTGGATTCGTGGTTTACGGGACAGACATCCATGCTATGAAGATCGAGGACGGCTATGTCGATGAATATCTGATGGTAAAGTTCCTCAGATAGACGTGTTCCACGTGGAACACGATCAACTGTGAGATGGGCCTCTGCCCTTTCCTGCGATGTCCATCTCGTACCCATCGGCGGTTTCTCGTCGAGGCTCCCGATTACCCTACGAATCAGCACTATGCCCCATAGGACGTGAACCCATCCCCTGAAACGGATGCGTTCACGTCAGGTCGTATGACTAAACAACATATTCTGCGATACGGCAAATCTTGTGCGTTTCAGAATCCGTGACGCAGAAATGGCGTGTATCTCGCTCGCAGAAAGCGCTCCGCCTCCACAGGCAATCATTGTCGCGCCGACCTATCGGCAACGACCGCCATTCCTCGGATCGTTGTCCTCCACGTTCCACGTGGAACAATAGCGGCAGATTCAGGATTTCCGGAGTTGCGAACAACGTAACGCAAGAATTCTGAAAGTAAAAGTGTTCCACGTGGAACATCACCCTCTGCAACATCTCTCGCCCTGTCGCTACGAATCGCGTAACCATCAGCGATGCGTAGTTTTGCATCAACACATTTGGAAAACATATGGCGTTTCAGGTAGAAGTCATCGTGATTGGCGGCGGTCACGCAGGGATCGAAGCCGCCCATGCAAGCATGCGCATGGGTGTTCGAACGGCATTGATAACGATGGATCATCGAACCATTGGTCGTCTTTCGTGTAATCCAAGCATTGGCGGCAGTGCGAAGGGCCACCTCGTGGCTGAGATTGACGCTCTTGGTGGCTTGATGCCGCGTATCGCAGATGCTTCTGGACTTCAGTTTAAGACGCTCAACACATCGAAGGGGCCTGCCGTCTGGTCGCCAAGATCACAGAACGACAAGGACCTATACCCTACCTATGCGCAGGACGCCCTCTCGAGTCTCGATGGGTTAGTGATTATGAATGATACAGTCACAGAGGTTCTCGTCCGCAACGATACTGTGTATGGAATACGAACTGCGAAGAACGAGGAGCTCCACTGTCGAGCCATCGTACTGTGTGGAGGCACGTTCCTAAATGGTGTGATGTATACGGGCATGACGGCCACAAAAGGAGGTCGAGTAGACGAACGACCTGCTGAGAAGATATCTGATCTTTTGGCCTCGTATGGAATCGAACGTGGCAGACTGAAGACAGGGACGCCACCGCGCATTGATCATCGAAGTATCACGTATGACACATGCGAACCCCACAATGGAGACGACCATCCTAGGCCGTTTTCTATTCTAACGACTAGCGTTCGAAATCGCCTGGCTTGTTGGGCAACAAGAACGTCTGAGCGCACACATGACGTCCTGAGGGGTGGTTTTGACCGCTCGCCAATGTTCACGGGCGCGATCCAGGGGGCGGGTCCCCGATATTGCCCTTCCATTGAGGATAAAGTACATCGCTTCAGCGATAGGACTTCACATACCATCGTACTGGAACCAGAAGGTCTCAACACTACCAGTATCTATGTGAACGGTTTCAGTACGTCACTACCTGCCGACGTTCAAGAAAACGGATTGCGAACAATACCCGGGCTCGAGCATGCACACATCCTTCGGCTTGGTTACGCCGTAGAATATGACTTCTTCTTTCCCTATCAACTGACGTTTGGTTTAGAGACCAAGGCCCTACGCGGTTTGTTCTTTGCCGGGCAAATTAATGGGACATCAGGGTATGAGGAGGCAGCTGCACAGGGGCTGATTGCTGGCATCAACGCCGCTCTCTCCGTTCGAGGAGCTGGGAGCTTTACGCTGCGTCGTTCCGAAGCATATATCGGTGTCATGATTGATGACCTCGTGAACAAGAATACGGAAGAGCCATATCGCATTTTTACCTCTCTCGCTGAATATCGACTACTCTTACGGGTTGACACGGCGTACAGACGTCTTTCAGGTTATGGATTGGAACTAGGACTTTTGGACGAACGAACTACCCGGCTTCTGAAACGTCGTGAGGAGCTTTGTTCTGACCTCCTTGCCCACATTGACAATCAACGTTGTTCACCCGATCAGGTCAATCCACTCTTGGATAGCGTTGGCGAGGAGCGTGTCTCCGAAACACAACCAGCGCGCGTGATTGCACGTAGGCCGAGTATTTCCCTTAGCGCGATCCTGGATATCACGGGCTATAGCCGGAAGAATAGTCTTCATACTCATCCGGACGTCGTCCACCAGACAGAAACCGATATCAAATACGAAGGGTATATTTCAAAGCTGCATCGTGATGTGCAGCGCTTTTCCGACTATGAGAAGAAGCTCCTTCCAGCCAGCTTTGACTACAATGCCGTACAATCATTGTCCATCGAGGCTCGGGAAAAGCTTAGTCGCATTCGCCCAGGATCATTGGGTCAGGCCTCTCGAATAGCAGGTGTCAGCGCTAGCGATATCTCCGTTCTCGCCCTCTACCTCCGCACCGAATAAACCAATTCCAATAATAGGGATTGAGTACGTTGAACATAGTGGGACAGAAACATCTCATGCCTGCGAACCCACCTCACCGAACGAAAAAAGGTGTTCCACGAGGGAACACCTTTTCTAAACTAATTTATAATTTTAGTTATCGAGCAATAATGACCATCTTCGTCTCTACGCCGCCATGCGATTCGACGTATAGAACGTAGCTGCCTGGGATCACGCTGCTTACGTCAAGCGATGTACCCTTGCCTACGACCATTTGGTCAAGGACACCTTCACCAGTCATAGTAAACAAGCGGATGCGCTGGACTTCGAACACACTTGAGACATGGAGAACGGTCCCTGCGGGATTAGGGAGCGCAGTTATGTTCAGAGGTTCGGTTTCATCGACCGATGTAGTCCCATCCACGATGGTCACGCGCGCAACGGACACGTCGAACACCTCGGCAGGTCGATCTATCCCAACGACACGAATCTGATAGTCCGTTCCCACTGGAACATTTGCTGGTACACGATACAGCAAGGCCCCTGCCGCGGCTGGTACGGAATCACGAATCACAGCGATACGTTCTCCATCCTTCACGAATTCAACCCTTAGCAGTCCGCCGCCATTTGCCTTCCAACTAATAACATACGAGCTATCACGCGTCCAGATCGCCGTTGCTGAAGGCTCCAGAACGGCAATCGCTTCATCCTCGACAACGAACATTGCCGTGTCGGAGACTACCGTCCCGACATCGCCGACCATATGCACGGCATACCAGTACTTCGGTCCCAAGGAGGTTGGCGTGTAGGCAAACCGATAATCATTCAGGGGACCGATCGCAAATCCTTCGCTGAAGTCCTCTACTGGTGAGACGAATACCATAATGTTGCCAACAAGCCCCTGCGGACTTACCTTCAGCTGTACGGGAGTATTCAAGGCCACACTTCGTCCACCGATTGGAGATAACAGACGGACGGCTTGTGGTTGTCCTTGGGCGGGGGGTAGACCAAAACAAAACTCACCAGCACGGGCACTGTCCACGATAATCTCGCGGGACGCGGCGTTATAACGTGTCGTAAGGGCGCGGAATAGACCGCGTCCGACGGTATCACGGGCGTAGACGGTGAGAAATGGAGCGCGATCTACGATACCGAGGGTATCCGCATTAAATCGAAGTTGAACGCGATGTTCGAATATTCCATCGACGCCAAAATCGAATCGGATTGGCAGAACATCTGGTCCCCTTCCATTGCGTAGTTCCGGGAACCGTGGATTCACTGGCGCATAAGGAAAACGTCGAACAACGGTTTCGTTATAGCCGAAAAAGACGGCGTCATCAAATGTAATGGTGATTCCTGTTGCACGTCCAGATTGCGGAAGATTGTAGTTATAGGTATTACCTTCGAGAATCTCGGCAATCAAGACAGAGTCGCTTGGAGCTCCATATGGCCACGAAATCTTGGAGGCCTTGTAAAAGTACATGTCCTTCTGCGAGGTAGCCTCAAACACTACAGTATTATTTGCATCGATTTCCGTAATAGCTGGTGCCCCATTCAGTGCAGCCGATCCCCACGTTATCAATCGATTTCCGTTTGGTAGGGTTTGCATGGAGCCCTGCAATTGCGTAAAAATATCCGGTGTTCTTCGATACTCCCAGACTAAACGGGCTGTTTTCTGCTCCTCGTCAACTGCATACTCCAAACACCGGGAATATTGAGGCGATCGGAGATTCCCATTATCAAACATCGTGATGTTACCATTCGGCAGGCGGATGACATGATGCTGATAGCTGAAATACGTGGGAGCGTTTTCTTCGTGCTCGTCGATGAACGTAAACTGGTTCAGTTTCCCGCCCATAATCCATTGAACCTCGCCCGTATTGCGATTGACCTTCACAACAGCAGCACAATGCCGAAGACTAAGCAGGAGATTGCCATCGGTGTCAACGTCAATGGAATTATTATGAATGTACCGAATAGCCGCAGCTTTCAAATCCTCGTAACTGGCGGTTACGGGAATATGGTCTAGACTCCGCCATTGAAAGACAACGAATCCGTCCGGCCGGACTTCCTGCACCACTGCCTGCGTAATCGATGCTGCCGGATGGCCACCAGCAACGAACTGTCGCATATCAACGATGACATTCTCCTGGCAAAGCATGATACGATTCCCGTTGGGAAGAAGATAAAAATCATGCTGCGCCAAAGGAACGTTCCATCCACTTGTCAACTCACCTACCGTCTGCAACGCAGTATCGAGGACAAACGCATTCGAGGAGGCCTTTGCACCCGAACCTGCTGAAGTAAACACCGTGTAACCAAATCGTCCATCAAGCAATGGCTTCACATCGAAGGGAAACTCTGGAACACGTTGCCAGCGGAATGGACTACCGTCATTATTGAAAAGAGCGAGATAGGGGGGATGTGCTGGAGCAACGGTCCGATTGTTTGGACCGAGAAGCATTTTGCCAGGAGATGGGCTTGCATTGACCGTAACGTTGAGGGGAAAGAGGTCTTGTGGCGCCTCGAAGGGCATGGCCTCCTCCTCTGCAGTGTGCGTTTCAGCAATACGATATTCGAACGTTGTATCCAGTCCTGTTCCCAGCAACCGGATGTCCACATCCTCTCCTACCGTGAACGGTGTCTCGGGAAGGAGATTAACAACGTGGCCGTCATCCGATGTACGGACGACCGCACCTACGATACCGGAGCGTGAACCTTTGAACAAAACACGGAAGTCATTCGGCATAGGTTCAACGAATCGGACAACGAGAAGTGGGGATGCGGGGACGTGGACGGAACCGGGTGTAGGAGAAACAGACAACCGGGGCCCGGCGACAGCCAGAAGTCCTGTGGTCACGATCAAAACAAGAGTCGTAAGGGCTTTCATTGCAAACCGAAGGAGGAAGAAACGGTACGTGAGTGGTAGAGTAAACTTGCAATCTCCAAAAAAGTAACGCTCGCGCTACCGAAAGTGTAGATTCGCACTATGTGTGCCCTACCCATCACCGCAGTCATCATCACATTGAACGAAGCATCCACCATCAAACGGTGCATCAACGCGCTCTCGTTCTGTTCCGAAGTTATCGTTGTGGACAGCGGCAGCATGGATGGGACGAAGTCCATTGCTGAATCGATGGGTGCCATCGTCGTCACCGAGCCATTTCGCGGCTACGGACGGCAAAAACAGTTTGCATGTTCATTGGCACGGAATCAGTGGATTCTCTCCATCGATGCCGACGAAGTCGTCACCGATGCACTTCGAACTTCCATCCTTCACGAATTCGAAAAGGGGCCTCGCCACAAGGCGTACGCAGTTCCACGACGCTTCTACTTCCTGGGAAAACGGTTTGCCTACGGCCGCGGAGCGATTGACCATCCGGTGCGTCTTTTCCATGCGGAATCGGGAGGTTTCACCAGCGATAGTGTCCATGAACGTGTCAGCGTACGTGGCTCGGTCGGTACGCTGGACGGGGAGCTGGATCACTATAGCTATATCACTCTGGAACAGTATCTCGAGAAGTTCAACACATATACAACGCTCGCTGCCCAACAGATAGTGGCTTCTGGGAAACATCGTTCCGTGGCTACAACAACGGCACTCATCCCAATGGCCTTCTTCATACACTATGTGGTGCGACTTAATTGCCTGAATGGATGGCAAGGACTTGTTTGGTCCGTACTAAGTGCTGTTTACCCACTCGTAAAGGTGGCAAAAGCACGATCTTTGCGCCACGATCAGTAGCAACAAACTCATCCCTCATCTCAGCAGACATCATGGTTGACGTAAAGTTCATTCGCGAGAATGCAGAGCTGGTGCGCCAGAACTGCATCAATAAGAACGACAATAGCGATATCGATGCCGTTCTCCAGCTGGATAGCCGCCGGCGATCCATCATCCAGGAAGTAGAAGACCTGAAGGCGCAACGCAATGCTGTGTCCCAGGAAATTGCTGGATTGAAGAAATCGGGCGCCGATGCTACGGACAAGATTGCAGCCATGAAAGTGGTATCGGATACAATCAAGGACTTGGATGACGAACTCCGTGACGTGGAAGCGAACCTGGAAGACATTCTTGTTCGCATCCCAAATGTTGCCCATCCTTCCGTACCAATTGGAAAGACTGCAGATGACAACGTGGAGATACGACGCCATGGGACCATGGAAGATCGTTCATGGCGCAAAGACCACATCACCATCTCGAAGGAGCTCGGAATCCTGGACTTCGAACGCGGGGCTAAGGTGACGGGTGCTGGATTTGGATTCTACATTGGGAAGGGTGCTCGATTGGAACGTGCACTCATCAACTACTTCCTGGACGTTAACACAAACAGCCATGGGTACACAGAGATGTTCCCGCCCTTCCTCGTCAATCCAGATTCCTTACGGGGCACGGGCCAACTGCCCAAGAATCAGGAAGACATGTATCACATGGAGCGTGACGACCTCTATCTGATTCCCACTGCCGAAGTGCCAATCACAAACTATCACCGGGACGAAATTCTAGGGGGTGATGAGCTTCCAATCTACTATGCAGGGTACTCTGCATGTTTTCGAAGAGAAGCCGGATCCTACGGAAAAGACACACGCGGTTTCCTGAGGGTTCATGAATTCAACAAAGTTGAGCTCGTGAAATTCGTCAGGCCCGAGTCGTCATATGACGAACTGGAAGCTCTGGTTGGAAACGTCGAAACCTTGCTTCAGCAGCTCGGACTCACCTACCGCGTGCTTCTCCTGTGTACGGGCGATATGACGTTCGGTGGCGCAAAGACCTACGATCTGGAGGTCTGGGCTCCATACGAACAGCGTTGGCTGGAAGTCTCAAGCTGCACAAACTTCGAGGGTTTCCAGGCACGGCGCGCAGGTATTCGGTACAAGGATACTCCTTCCTCCAAACCAGAATTCGTGCACACGTTGAACGGTTCCGGGCTTGCAACATCTCGCATCATGGTGGCCCTGCTGGAGCAGTACCAAACCGAAGATGGGCGCATCGCCATACCCGACGTTCTGCATCCGTACTGCGGCTTCGAGAGCATCTGAGACGTCCGTCGATTGGATGGCCGTAGGTTCCGCTACGAACCTCGGTCATCCAGTCCACTCTACCAAACCGCTGTCCACATCCCCAATTCATACTATCCTCTTCTCTTTCTTTGGAAAAGAAGAATATCTACCTGTACTTGTAGAGCTGTGGAAACAGTGGATAACGCCTTCTTTCCGCCCTTTCATCGATTCTAAGCCCTTGTTTTCCATGATCTTCCCATCTATCCACACTTACCTGTGAACTTGTGGACAGCACCTCTGGTTTCCCCATCATCGTTGGAAAAAACGGGAGAGAAACCTCTTGCACAACACGAAGACGTTTAACGATTCCATTATCGGGAGATTATCCCACTGTTATCAGAACGAACGGTGCACAACACCGTCAATAACATTCCTTGCATATTTCCCAACGACGCACCCCTTTGCACTGCAAGGAGTTAGACAGACAGAAAGGTGTGGATAGCATGGGTACAGTGGCCAAAAGCGTTCCGCAGACGATACGACTGATTTTGGGTGACCAACTCAACATCAATCATTCGTGGTTTGCCAACGTGGACTCCACGGTTCTTTATGTGATGGCGGAAATCCGCTCCGAAACGGACTACGTCCGCCACCATGTGCAGAAAGTAGCGGCCATATTCACCGCCATGCGTCACTTCGCCCATGAACTTCGTTCCAGGGGCCATAGGCTTCACTACCAACGAATTACCGACGCAGGAGCCACGAGAACGTTTGCAGACCTTCTACAAGGACTGTGCACGCGCCACAACGTTGGTTCCATTGAGGTTCAGGAACCCGATGAATACAGACTTGATACCCAGTTACGATCAATAGAAGCGCAAGTCGGTATTCCCGTCAGGATGGTCTCCACGGAACACTTTTATACCGACCGATTAGCGCTTTCCTCCATGTTTCCCGGAAGAACGACCTGGGTAATGGAGCAGTTCTATCGGCGTATGCGCAAGGAACACCGTGTCCTGATGGATGGCGATACACCACAAGGTGGAACGTGGAACTACGATAGCGAGAACCGAAAGAAATGGTCTGGATCACCTCCACTACCACCCGTACGTTCGTTTGGCAACGACTGTACGGACGTCTTGGCTGACATTACTGCGTCGGGTATAGAGACTATCGGTTCCATCCAGGAATCGGACCTGCTGTGGCCTTGTACGCGTGCTCAGGCATTGGAAGCCCTTGATGACTTCGTGAGCAATAGGTTACCATGGTTTGGGCCCTATCAGGACGCCATGACTGCTCAAGGGTGGGCACTCTTCCATTCTCGGCTTTCTTTTGCACTGAATGTGAAATTGATATCACCACGAGAAGTCATAGACGCAGCTTGTTCATCCTCCGCTCCCCTTCCATCCGTGGAAGGCTTCGTACGGCAGATTCTTGGCTGGCGCGAATTCGTTCGTGCCGTGTACTGGGCCACCATGCCCTCCTATGCCTCCCTGAACGCTCTAGGGCACCAAGGCCCCCTTCCAGAATGGTTCTGGACGGGAGAAACCAAGATGCGATGTGTACGACATGCTGTGACGCAGTCACTGGAACATGCCTATGCCCACCACATCCAGCGTTTGATGATTACGGGGAACATAGCGCTGCTGTTGGGATGTCATCCCGACGCTGTCGATGCCTGGTACCTTGGCATCTACATCGATGCTTTCGAATGGGTGGAAATGCCCAATACACGAGGCATGAGTCAAGCTGCTGATGGCGGCATCGTTGGAACCAAGCCCTATGTAAGTTCTGCTGCCTATATCGACAGAATGAGCGACTACTGCACAGGTTGCGCTTACAGCAAAAAAGACAGAACCGGTGAAAAGGCTTGTCCTTTCAATGCACTGTACTGGCACTTTCATCACCGCCATCGGAATCATTTGGAACACAACCATCGCCTGTCGATGGTATATCGCACGTGGGACGGTATGGATGCTACGGTCCGTTCGGCCCTGCTGGAACGTGGCGACTGGCTGGTCAACAATGCGCGTGCGTTGTAACCACTAGTTTTGCGGCATGGCTACCATCCTGCTGTTGATTGCCTCGAACGTCTTCATGACGGTTGCATGGTACGGACACCTTCGCCATCGTGATGTAGCGCTGTGGAAGGTCATCCTGATTTCCTGGCTGATTGCCCTGCCGGAATATGTTTTTCAGGTACCCGCCAACAGGATGGGGTATGGTACATTTTCGGCAATTGAACTCAAGACCATACAAGAAGTGATTACCCTAACGGTTTTCGTTCTCTTTTCTACGTTCTACCTGGGCGAACAGATCAAGTGGAATCACATTTGCGGATTCTGCCTTATCCTGGCAGCCGTGTACGTCACATTCAAGGAATGGTAGTCAAGTCAACGCAATCGTTATCGTTGCACGATCTTCACCATTCACGATACAATGAATACGATGTGACCCCGGATAGTGCGTTCTGGTCGTGAACTGCTGGAAGCGATGTTTCCGCCGAAATGCACGCGTTTCCGACGCTCCAAGTTCTACTATCTGCCATGAGAATACCTTTCTGGACACACTGCCGTTGGCCTTTACGAAGTCAATGGCATAGGCAAGGCGCAGCCTGATGGAACGATCCGCAGTATTCCGGATATGTGTTTCCAGGAAGGTATGATTGCCGATGGATACGGAGCCATCATCTGCGGTAAACAGAGCAACCTGCAACGCCTTGGCAGAGCCTTCACCCAGGAGTTCAAGAACCTCTTGGTTCCCTGCTTTGATTAACGTACGGCAGGCGTGACGAATGATGCCGTTTGTCGCCTCCGACTGGCCGTACCACGTTTTGGCACGTGCGATTACCAGGTTAGGATGATCCTTCGAAATGTCATTGAGGTTATTGGCCACACTCCTCCGAACATAGTCGGAATCGTCATTGTTCAGATTCTCCAGAATAGGCCAAATGGGCGACGGGTCGGCCTTGAGATGCGGTAGTGGCTGGGCCCAAGGCAACCGGGGGCGAATGCCCTCGCTACTCAAACGCCGCACATGGTGATTCTCGTGTCCACTCCACAGCACCATTTGCCGCTCCATCGTTGCACCGTACCGAATGAGAAAGGGGCGTACGGCAAACTCGCTGGAGCTGGATTGCGTGAACAACTCAAGTGCAGCAATGGACTGATCGTAGTGGTCCAATCCAAACTGCTCGACGAAATCTGGGAGCACCATTGCCCCAAAACCAGTCACGTGCGGAGACGCCTTCATCAATATTTCTACGGCATCTGTATACGGTTCCGGCAGATATCGCCGCAGCATAGCGGCAGTGTGACGCATACGTTGTTTGAGCTCGCGGTTTTTGTGATCCGCGTCCAGAACATCCTGCACGAACGCTGCCTTCTTGAAGGGGGCCTTGGTGCCAGCGACTGCGTTGGCAAGATGCTCTATAAAGTCCCTATTGAAGAATTCCTTGAGCAGGAATGGCTGCGGATCCTTTGCCGCCGTCATCCTAGATACGCTCCGTACATCCAAACGAGTTTCTCCTGGGCGCGGATGTAGTCGCTCATGAGAGCGTTCGTACCTTCGTCATCGGCCTCGGTGGCCAACTCGAGCAACGACCGCTGGGCAACAAGAACACGCTGGAAGGCTGCAAGAATGTGCTCAACGGCTGTGCGGCCATCCGTGATGTTCTCAACCTCTTGCACGCTGCTGGCCTTCAGGTAGGCAGAAAAACCATGCGTCGGTGTACCACCTAGGGTAAGGATGCGCTCCGCAATTTCATCGATCTTGAGCTGAAGATCCGTATACAATTCTTCAAACTTCAGATGTAACTCGAAAAAGTTCTCGCCCTTGATGTTCCAATGAAAACCACGCACGTTCTGATAGAACACGCTGTAGTCCGCAAGAAGATCGTTCAGGCGGGCAATCAACACCTTGGACTTTTTTCCATCCAAGCCAATAGCTGTTTGGCGTGCCATTACGGTGTACCGTTTTGTTGCGAAATGTCGTTCAGCTCGTGTGGTGACGAATATAGTCGGCGCATAGTTGTACCGTAGCTTCAATGCCATCGACATGGGTACGCTCCATTCCGTGGGATGCGTGAACACCTGGTCCTACAAGGGCAACGCGTACGTCCACTCCGCCACGCCAAGCGGCGGTTCCGTCGGAGCTATAGTACGGATAGACGTCCACGGCATGGGGAATCGATCCTGCTTTGGCAAGGGATACGAGGGTCTGGCGCATGGTATAGTCATAGGGCCCTCCGCTATCCTTTGCACAGATGCTGCACAGTGTTTCATGTCCGTCAAGACCGTCCCCCACTACTCCCATGTCAACAACGAGTAGGTCTTCCACGCTGGGCGACCATCCCGTTGCGCCACCATGGCCCACTTCTTCATAGGTGGAGAAGAAATACTCTACGGGAGCTTGTGGAGTCACCGCTGCCAGGCGTCGTGCAACATCAAACAGGACTACGCAGCCTGCTTTGTTGTCAAGAAAATGGCTTTTGATGTATCCGTTGGGCAGGGCTTCAAATCGTGGATCAACGGCAACGATATCTCCAACGCCAATACCCAATGCCACCGTCTCGTCCTTGCTCCGTGTGTGGGCATCTATGCGAATGTGCATGGTGGACGGAGAGCGTTCGGTGGATGATGCCTTGTTGTTGCTGTGTGCTGATGGGTTGTTCAGCAGGATGGTTCCAGTATGAATCGTGCCTGACGCAGTATGAATGCGTACATAGGCACCTTCGAACGTTGGCAATAAAGGCCCGCCTAGTGGCGAGAATGCGAGTGTACCATTGGGGTTGATACCTGTGGTAATGAATCCAAGAGTATCGACGTGTGCGGCGAGTGCAACAGTTGGGGCGGGATGCATCGATGCTACAACGGCACCCTTGCGGGTACGGCGTACAGTATATCCGAACGATTCCATCGTAGCCGTGATGAAGTCCGCGGCGTCATGTGTGAAACCCGTTGGAGAGTCGATGGCGATCAGCTGGGAGAGTAGGTCAATCGTTGTCATAACGGCAAATCGGAAGATGGTGATTCTGCTATAACGGTGGCCGTGTTACCGGCATACACCACGACGTCTCCTGGCCGCGTCTTGTAGCGCTTGCGCGTTTCAAGAGCGCCATTGACAGTCACGTGTCCATCGGCAATTTCGGCCTTCGCCTGTCCACCAGTGTCGCACCAGCCGAGAGCTTTCAACAAACGGCATAGCTCGATGTATTCGTCCGTAATTGAGAATGTAGTCATGATATCCAGGCGTATATGATGAACAAAACTACAGCCCGTGGGCCACAAGGCGCTATCTTTGGGGTTCCTTACATGTGATTCAGGCTTTGGAAATGTTGTCTATTCGTGATTCGGTGCTGGAAAACGGTCTTCGCGTCATCATCTGCCCCGACGCAGGGGCGCCAACCGTCACCGTAGCGGTGATGTATCGTGTTGGATCCCATGACGAAGCCGGATTAAAAACGGGGCTTGCCCATTTGTTCGAGCATCTCATGTTCGACAATACGTCGACGGGCATGGAGAAGCAGTACGACACCTACTGTACGGTTGCTGGAGGATCCAACAATGCCTACACGACCTATGACTATACCTGCTACTACATAACCGTACCTTCTCATCAGCTGGAAATCGGACTGTGGCTGGAAGCCGACAGGATGCGGCATTTTGCCATCACCGAAGAGGCCTTGGCAACACAGCGGAACGTTGTTGTTGAAGAGATCAATCAGAACGTAGAAAATCAACCTTACGGTCGCTGGCGTTTCGCCATGGAATCAGCTGCCTACGCCCCCGAATCAGCCTATTCGTGGGAAGTGTACGGCAGTGCCGATGATGTTGCTGCCGTCACCATGGATGATGCCAAACAGTTCTTTGAGCGTTTCTATGGCCCATCCAATGCAGTTCTCTGCATTAGTGGAAATGTGGATGCCACAGATGCTCTGGCGAAAGCAACCGAATATTTTGGTTCAATCGAAGCGCGGCCGAATCCGCAGAATCGCTCACCGTTCGATCCATCCATGCTGAAAAAGGGTAGCCATGTGGTTGAACCTGATTCCGTACCCTTGCCAGCGGTTTTCTTGGCATTCCACTGTGAGGGGTTTCTGACGTCGGATCAAATGGACCTTGAAGTGCTCACCACGGCCTTGGGTTCTGGACGGACTTCGGCCCTCTACCTCTCACTTGTTCATGAAAAACGCATTGCCTCCGCAGCTGGTGCCTATTTGGACCGCCGCGCACATGACTCACTCCTGACCATGTATGCGTATGCCAATGCACCGGATGTTACCGCCGCCGATCTGGCAGAAGCCTTGCTTGATACTGTAGATTCTTATGTCCACACGACTGTGGCACACGAATCGGCACTGAACAAACTGCGCACATCGATGGCGATGGAATTGCAGCGCAATCGTGGCATAGCAGATACGGTTGCGTGGACGACGTTGTTCTGGAACGATCCTTTCTACGTCAACACTATTGAGGAGCGTTTTGCTGCGGCGACAGTAGAGAGCGTGTCGGCATGTGCTGCCACAGTGTTGCGGCGTGCCGATGCCGTTCGCGTTGATGTTGTTCCACGAGAAGAGCAAGCGGCAGACGAAGCCTAAGCCTAAGGCATTCCATTCTTCAGCCGATCAGCGGCTGCCAAAAGCGTTTCGTCGCGTTTGGCAAAACAAAAGCGCAGGTAGCGAAGACTACCAGCGCTTTCATGCCCTTCCATGAATGGGGAGAGCGGTATGGAAGCTACCCCTTTTGCAGTCGTCAGAGTTTTGGCTGCTTCGACATCTTCGATGTCCGCCATTGTACCGTAACCAAGTAGCTGGAAATAGGTGCCTTGGCATGGTAGAACGGTCCATGAGGAACCACGCAAGGCATGCACGAAGAGGTCGCGTTTGGCCTGAAAGAATGCCGCCACGTTGTCAGTATTGGACGTCTGCTCCAGATACCGCCCCAAGGCGATCTGCGTAGGCGTATGAACACTGAACGACAGGAATTGATGTACCTTACGGAGTTCCCTTGTGATGGCTGAAGGAGCAATGAGGGCTCCTACCTTCCATCCGGTGACGTGGAGTGTTTTCCCAAAGGATGTTACGACGATTGTCTTCTCCGCGAGTGCTGGGTGGCCCGCTGGCGAAACGTGCCGCAGGCCATCAAAAACGATGTGGTCGTAGACTTCATCGCTGAGAAGGAGGGCATTCGTATTGGCCATGATGGAGGCCAATGTATCCACATCGTCCAAGGACATTACCGTGCCCGTCGGATTATGCGGCGTATTCACGATAACGAGCGACGTACGCTCCGTGATTGCGTCGGCGAGCTTTGTCCAATCAAGGAGACCATCATGGACGTTCATGGGAACAGCTACTACGCGGCCTCCGAGTGTGCGGACGGCAGGGGCATAACTATCGTAGGCCGGCGTGAGAATGACAACGTCATCACCAGGGGAGACTATCGTAGCGATTGCGGTAAAGAGTGCCGCCGTCGCTCCAGGAGTGATCGTGACATCGCTATCGGCATCAATGAGTGTTCCCCTGCGGCGTTGCCATAGCGAAGCCACGGCCATGCGCAGGAGCGCATGGCCGGGCATGGGTGCATACTGATTGTGCCCTTCGGCGATGGCCTCGGCCATACGTTCGCCAAGCGTGGGGTCGCATGGATAATCTGGGAACCCCTGCGCCAGATTGATGGCCCCGGCGGCATTGGCCAAGGCCGTCATGGTGCTGAAGATCGTTGTGCCAACGTCGGCCAGCTTTGAGCGGATCACCATACAACACTCGCCTATGGCAGGATAAGTCGAACCGAACGTGCTACATCTTCGCCTACGGCGTTCTTGCCGATGGTAAACTCTACGGTATCGCCGAGGCGGAGGTCGTTGAAATCCGTTCTGACAAGGTCTCGCAGGTGGAAAAACAAGTTGTTTGGTGGATAGCTGATGAAGCCAAAGCCGTTCTTGAGCGCTACAATCTCAGAGTAGTGCAAGTCCGTTGATGCCACAGATGCCTGCTCTGGGCCTTCGTCGTCGGTTTGGTTAGGTTTGGGACCCGAGGGTGAACGTTGTTCACCATCTGGAGAATCCATGGGTGCTTGACGGTGAAGCCGGCGTTGATCGCTATTCACGAACAGATTCAGCACAATGGGGTCGTTCTTGCGTGTCCTGTTCTCGATAAGCTCGTGCATGGATACTGG
>JALOMA010000131.1 GCA_025455735.1 Candidatus Kapaibacterium sp. | reverse complement strand
GTTCAGGAGTAAACGTCATGTCTCGTATCTGCTTCGCCGTTTCGGCCATCCTGATGAGTATACTGCTGCACGTTGAAGGGCTCAGGGGGCAGTCTGTCAACTTCCCGCTCACCGTGACCTTGGACCTGGCAACGTCGTTTGATCAACATATCATTGCTCTCGGTGATAGCAATCGTATAGCCGAGTTGGTTGGCGATGAGTGGCGATCAGAACAGGTGACGCTTCCAGTGCAACAATTCAAAGGTCGTGTTGTCGCAGCTGGAAGAAATGGGCTGATTGCCATCATGGACAGCGACTCGGGAGTGTCGGAACGGCGAAGCAGTGTGTGGTTGGCTCCGAAGAGGTGTCCCGTCCCGTACCCAATTGAGTACATTGACGCCGTCTACGACGTCAGCAATACGCTGTGGGTTCTTGCACGTGCACGACTGTCAACCCCATCAGGTGGCGTAGCATTTGTGCCCGTCGTGTGGAAGTATTCGGAAACATCGGAGCGCATTTGGTTCTGCCGAGCCCCAGGTCTTGCACAACCAACGGGTACCGAGGCCTTCCCTACGGCAGGCCTGTACAGAAGAATTGTTGCCCTGCCAGATGGTGCCATGTTCCTCGTTGGTACATCGGGGTTGGCTGGAGAAATCGATGGTGTTCGCTATGGAGCTGACGGCCTGGCACGATACGATGGCTCCGAATGGCGATTTGCAACGGCGCCAAGCTCGCCACGATTCCAGCCCGATATCACCGACTGCGTAGCCGACCACGCATCCACGGTGTGGTATGCTACACGTGGTGATCGCAATAGTGGTGTTGCCGGTGCTCTCGTTGCTGTGGCTCCAAACATGTCGACAAGCGTGTATGCGTTTGCCGATGGGTTCCTCGAAGATCTCCCTGAACCCTCGCCTTTTGTCCCATGGATTAGTTCCCTTGCATATTCCGGATCAACGCTTTGGTTAGGCATGAGAGATCAAGGACTGGTGGCATGGACAAATCTTTCCTCCATACGGCAATACACATCGTCAAACAGTACGCTGCAGAATGACCTTCTGACGCACATAGCAGTGGATTCAGCTTCGTCAACCGTATGGATTGCCAGCGGAACGACGGTGCTTCCCATACAGCAGCTTCGGCTATCTCCAACATCCGTGCTGGATAACAGTGAGGCTTTGTTCCATGATGAAATGGGCGGTTGCAACCATGTGGTTCAGCTTGTTGATATGCGCGGAGCCGCCCAGCCATGGGCTGTTTCAACAAACATCGCTGGAAAGCTCATTGTCCCCGAAATGCTGCCGAATGGATGGTATGGAGTCATCGTCGACGGCAACGCTCGTGGCTATGTCCTCAAGTAAGAGAAGCCTTTCGTCGTACACGCAGTGGCCGGCCGGAAGTGTATAGAAAGGTCAGTGCAGAGCTTGACGCCGCGTATTTTTGCACAATGAAACACTTCGTTCTGGCCCTCCTGTTCTCGCTTGCCTTCGAATATGTTGGTGCTCAAGGGATCTCATACCCAACAACGCGCACGGTATCCGTCGCAGATACCTTCCACGGCACCGTGGTAGCCGATCCGTACCGCTGGCTGGAAGATGACCGCAGTCCTGAAGTAGAGCGTTGGGTGAACAAGCAGGATTCCGTCGCCCGTACATACATCAGAGCGATTCCTTATCGCGATGGTATTCGCTCACGGTTGAATCAAGTCTATGCCTACACAAAAGTCTGGGGAGTGGATCGGATTGGGGATGTGAGCTATTTCCGCCGGCAGGAAATGGAGCAAAATCATGGCCTGTTAATTCGACGGTTTGCGGATCAAACCGAGGATACTATCCTTGACCCCAACACATGGTCCAACGACGGAACGGTATCTCTAGGGATGTGGAGCGTCAACGAAGACGGAACGATTCTTGCATATGCTCGCTCTGAAGCGGGATCGGACTGGCAGACGATCTACGTCTTGGATCTGAAAACGAAACAGCACTTGCAGGATACGCTTCGATGGGTAAAGGTATCGGGCCTTTCTTGGTATCGCAATGGATTTCTGTATTCACGGTATCCAGCACCAACCGAAGGGGCAAGCGAGCTATCCGCAGCAAATTATGGTCACATGGCAATGTATCACCGTGTTGGAACGCCGCAGGCTGCGGACGACACGATATGGGCCGATGCAACGAAGCCTGACCAATTTCACTTTGCCTGGGTTCCCGAAGGTTCGAATTATCTGCTTCGCAGCAGTCGTGCAGGTGGACGCCGTGGAACATCAATCCTGTATCGTCCCTTCGACGATACCAGGGCTCCTTGGAAAACGCTGTTCGAAGACGACACGGTCGAACTGGGAATTGTTGACATCACGGGCACAACGCTTCTTGCAACGACTACCAGCCAGGCTCCTAATAGGAAGTTGATACGTATCGCGGATTTTACCAGTAGCTGGAGCGAAGAAGTCGTCATTCCCCACTCTCCATGGCCCTTGGAAGTCTCCAAGATTGACACATTCTTAATCGCTACGGTGATGAAGAACGTTGTTGATTCTGCATATGTCTGTACGCTTGATGGCCGCTTTCTCCATTCGGTGCCCAATATTGGTCTGGGATCGTTACGTGGCTTTGGGGCACGCCGGGGCCAACGGACGGCACTCGTTACGTTCTCCTCCTATACCTCACCATCGACGGTTTTTGAATATGATCCCAAGGCAAATTCTTTTGGCTACTGGTATGTACCGTTTCTTCCTTTCGACGCCTCCAAGCTGCAATCGCGGCAGGTATTTGTGCAGAGCAAGGATGGAACGAAGGTACCGATGACCCTTATCTCCATGAAGGGGAAGACACAGCCGAAGATGTCTCCGACGATGCTCTACGGCTACGGTGGATTTGGAATTTCCCAGACGCCTGGCTTCAACCCACTCATCGTTCCATGGCTGGAAGCGGGCGGTACGTGGGCAATTGCCAACCTACGTGGAGGCGGTGAATATGGCGAAGCCTGGCATGAGGCAGGGACGAAGACACGGAAGCAGAATGTTTTCGACGATGCCATAGCATGTGCTCAATGGTTGATTGATAGCGGCGTAACCACGTCTGCACGGCTTGCCATCAATGGCAGGTCAAATGGTGGCCTCTTGGTTGGGGCCTTACTGACACAGCGTCCTGATCTCTTCCGTGTGGCGATACCGGAAGTGGGCGTTTTGGACATGTTACGCTACCATACATTTACCATTGGTTGGAATTGGGCTCGGGATTACGGCACCGTGGACAATCCTGATGAGTTTCGTGCATTGCGGGCATATTCGCCCTATCACAATGTACGACGTGGCGTGACGTATCCATCGGTGATGGTCATGACGGCCGATCATGACGACCGAGTAGTACCGGCCCACTCATTCAAGTTTGCGGCAGCGATGCAATCGGTTTCACATGCGAGTTCTTCGCCAGTGTTGATGCGTGTGGAACGTCGGAGTGGTCATGGCGCCGTGAATACATCCATACTTCTCGATGGCATGGCAGACAAGCTATCCTTTGCTCTGTGGGAAATGGGTATCCGATAGGGGGCCTTGTCACCATTCCAGCGATGCCGTTGTGCGATGGCCGAATGTATTGCTGATGGCCAGTTTTATTGTAACGGGAACGTCGGCCACGCATGGAATATCAGCAAGGGAGATAATATAGCGTGCAACAATACCATCGGATGTTCTCACTAAGGTAGCAGATCCAGGAGATAGCCTTCGTTGGACCGAGGCCCCCTGCCAACAATCCAGGGTAATATCGAGACTGCAGAGGTGCGGAATGTGGTCCGCAAAATCAACAACCAAAACAGGTTCCATACCCCTGCGGCGAATAACGGCGCCCTTGAATTCCGGTTTTTCATCAAGGGTAATGCGTTGAATATCGACACTTCGTTTCAAGTGGTCGACATGGACGGTTGGCACGGAAACGGTGCGTGCGGCCCGACGTCTTGATGCATCAATTTTGAAGAATTCAATATTCATGATATCCTGGCTGGGAGTGCTTACGACACCATCGCCTGGAGTAAAGAGTTCGGGCAGGCCACTATCAACGGAAAGAAGGCGGCGCAATAGGTCCTGAATCCAACCTTCCGACAATTTTTTGGCTTCGGAGAACATATCCAGCGTGCCGATGACGCTCACATATTCGATATCGAGGGGGTGAGCAAATTTGCCAAGGCGACGCAAATAATCTCCGCCATCTTCGGGTCGGCGTAGGTCGCGTACGGCAGGGGAATCATAGGGTACATCGCCTTCCGTGCCTTGGACAGCGGAGAGGGCGGCTTTGGCGGGAACACTGAGTATAGGATTGGAAGAAGCGGCTGCAGCTTGTAAGGAGGTCTTCCACGTCCAGATGCGGGCGAATGCCGATCCCAGGTGGGGTGTGCCAACCGTGATCAGGCGTTTCACGCGATGGTCCGTCAGCCGGCGTGTCAGGTAGGCACGTGATGCGAGCCCACCCATACTGTAACCAACAAGGATAACACGATCAGCGCCGGTGCGTTCAAGAACGGCAGAAATGCAGGTTTCCAGTTCTGTGGCCCAGGCACTAATGCTATCGACGGGATTGGAGAATTGCACGACGTAGAAGTCGGCATCACCACCGCCAGCGGCCGGCATGATCAGGGATGTACCTTTCGGGCGCAGCATGCCCCCATATGAAAGGCCCAACTCTCGAGAATAGTACGTTGCTCCGGTGCCCTCCCAGACGTCGGCCTTTTGCCCCAGACCATGTAGAAGAAGGACAGGATAGGGAATCTTCATCGTATGAACGACACGTGGTTCGGCATACGGTTGAAGTTCAGCGAAGCGCTTGGGAACGCTCGAGCATCCTGCCACGAACAGGACGAAGCCTAGGGCTATGAGGGTGTAGATTGGCGTGCATCCAGGCGCAGCCGCACCTGTTCTACGCGTCGGGGAGTGCTGCTGATGATTTCGCATAGGTAGGGATCAATAACGACGACGTCTCCAGGAGCGGGAATGCGGCCAGCACGAGCATTAATTAGGCCACCGACGGTTTCATACTCGTCACTTTCGGGAAGGGGGACGGGCAGGATATCATTTGCCTCGTCAATGTGCACGGAGGCTTGTAGATCAAAGACGTCTGGCGTGGCTGTTGCAACGGCGGGCGCTTCGTCGTCATATTCATCTTGAATATTCCCGACAATTTCTTCAACGATATCTTCCATGGTAATGAGGCCAGCCGTACCTCCGAACTCATCGAGGACGACAGCCATATGGACGCGTCTTTGCTGCATCTCGCGAAGCAGTTGTTTGAGGGGCATATCTTCGGCCACCATATAGGCGGGATGGAGGATATCCTGCATGATGATCAGATCGGTGTGATGCATAAGCGTCAGCAGATCTTTGGCGTAAACGATGCCTACGATATCATCGATGGTGTTTTTGTAGACGGGAAGGCGTGAGTAGCCTTCGTCCATCACACGGTCAATCATTGCATTGACTGGTGTTGCAAGATCAATGGCTGCAATGCGAGACCGAGGCACCATGACCTGGCCAGCTGTCGTTTCAGTAAACTCAAAGACATTCTCGATAAGTTCACGTTCGGAAACTTCAAGGGTTCCCTGGCGTCCCGACTCCTGTATCAAGTATCGTAGTTCTTCAGGGGAGTGCGTCTCGTGTTCCGGTGCTGGTTCAATGCCGATGGCCCGTAACAGCGCATTGGACATCCAATTAAGAAAACTGATGATCGGATTGAAGACAACATAGAAGGCCCTCATGGGCAGAGCGATTGCCAGCGTGACGCTTTCTGCACGTCGAATTGCAAGCGATTTTGGCGCCATTTCGCCAAGAACAATGTGAAGGACCGTAATTGTGGAGAAAGCCACTGCCACAGAAATCTTGTGGAGTAGGTCGGCATCCAAGTTCAGACCAAGGTAGCGTGTAATATCGCCAATGATGGCTCCAACAACGGGTTCACCAATCCAGCCCAGGCCAAGCGATGCCAAGGTGATACCAAGCTGGCAGGCGCTCAGGTAGGCATCGAGATGTGCAATCAAGTGCCGGGCTGCGACAGCCAACATGTTTCCTTCGCGTGCACGCAATTCGATGAGGCTTGCGCGCACCTTGACCATGGCGAACTCTGCGGCTACGAAGAAGCCGTTCAGGAATACAAAGAGCAGGGTTAGAGCGATGTTAAACAGCATGGGAGGTAATTTACGGTATGATTGTGACTACCCCTGCTATTATCCTCCATGCGCGGAACTACAGTGAAAGTAGCCGCATCGTACAAGTCTATACCATTGAGTGCGGAAAGCTGACGATTCTTGCCAAGGGTGTTCGCAAGCCTGGCAGCACGTTTGGGAGTGCTTTGGAACCAATGGGGGAGAGTGTGCTGACCATCTACGTCAAACATGGGCGGGACATCCAGCTGGTATCCAAAGCCGAACAGCTGCAGAGCAGGAAGAGATTGCGAGCATCATACGACCATATGGTGGCAGGACTTGCCGTATGTGAGTGCATTCTTCGAACGCAAGTGGATGGTGAGCGTAATGTGGAGGTCTATGACGTGGTTCAACGGGCTCTTCACCAGCTGGAAACATCGGACGCTCCGTGGTCTTCAGGAGTGATGGCTAGACTTCGATTGGCTGATGTGATGGGATTCGGCATCCCCGATCCTGGCCTTCCCTCCAATGCTGGGCCCGTGCGCCTTCGCATCGAAGATGGAGTGGTGTTCACACGTGCCACCGCAGCTAGCGATGGAACGATCCCTCTCAGCGCTGATGCCTGGCAGATGATTTCAGCTGTTTGGCAACGCGAGGTCGCACCGTCCAATGATCCACCGTACAATGTTCGGCTGGAAATCGAGGCCTTCCTGGCCGCCTACTTTAGCGTCCACCTTGATAAACGCATCGGCAGTCGCACATTTGATGTATTGGGTGGCCGTTGAAGGTGTACATTGCCATGATGGTATTTGGTTGAATCCGATACGACTGTTATATTTGCAGTCCAATTCCGCAGTAGCTCAGCTGGTTAGAGCATCTGACTGTTAATCAGAGGGTCCGGGGTTCAAGTCCCTGCTGCGGAGCACGCCAAAAGGCCGTATCACAAGCTGTGATGCGGCCTTTGACGTTTTTGGGGGATGAAGCTATGTACGGGCATTGTCCGCCGTTGTGTGCCATTGTGCACCCGAGTTGGTCACATACGGGTCACATACGGGTCAAAGAATCAGGTGTCCTGAGACCGTAGTTTCCAGCCTCAAAGCAGCCGATCGACGACAGCTCGGTGCGGTATCCGGAGCTGCTTTTCATAGTTTAGACATCGTGTTACTTTCAAATGCTGGTGCCACCGTCAGCCATGGCAATCGCGTCCTGGCCACATGAAAGTTGGGGCGCGATCTATTGGTACGCGCATAACGTTGTCGCTCGGCTTTTTTATGTTCCCGACTACGGCTCCCGCCGTATCAGCGCTTACGCACCCT
>JALOMA010000130.1 GCA_025455735.1 Candidatus Kapaibacterium sp. | reverse complement strand
CGATCGAAAATGCATAGAGCGTCAGGTTCCGGATGCCCAGCTGCGAGCATGCCTTCACGATATCGCGCACGCTCTCCATGCCCTCCCGGTGGCCTTCCACCCGTGGCTTACGCTGCTGCTCCGCCCAACGTCCGTTTCCGTCCATGATGACGGCAACGTGGCGCGGAAGGCGCCCAGTGCTGCGCAGATGATCCTGAACACTCCGATCGTTCGGCTCCAGCCGCTCATCGGACCAATTCACTCGTACTCCCATAGGTTAGCATAGCCTGCAAAGTTACACGAATCCGCGGACTGCGGCATGATGAACCATCATGAGAAGCAATGTTCCAAATTGACGTAAGGTTTTGTGAAGTCAAGCACTTTGCCTATGTTTGCAGCCCGCTTCTGGCTGCCGCGCGATGTCGCGACGACGTGCCCGAACGAAGATTGTAGATTTCTCCTCCGTGCCACTTCCTCTGTCGAGGGATGACTTGAACGTCACGAAAGCTGACATCGTCGACAAGATCGCCAACGAAACCGGCCTCACGAAGCTGGAGACGAAGGCCGTCGTGGACGGCTTGCTGCTAAGCATCATCGAAGCCCTCTCCGAAGGGAAACGGATCGAGCTGCGTGGCTTTGGTGTGTTTTCCGTGCGGAGCCGCAAGCCGCGTATGGCCCGTAATCCTCGCACGGGCGATCCCGTACCGCTCGAAGAAAAGTTCATCCCTGCGTTCAAGGTGTCGTCGGAGTTTCAGGACAAGGTTCACGAACGCCTGGGATCGGCTTCGGCCGAGACGTTGGCGCAACTGGACCGCGATTCGGGATCCTCCGACCATCCATGACGCAGCCCGCTCCTTCATCCCTGACTCGCGTCCTTATTCTGGCAGCCGTCATCGCAGTCGGTGTGGCGGCCATCAGTTGGACCACCCACTACATGGTCGTGGCAGACAGCCGGGAGAAGGGCGACGCGAAGCGTAAGGCCGACTCCGTGGCGGCGGCGGCGCAACAGCCGCAGGAGGACCCAGCCCTTCGTGCCCGCAAGGTAGAACTGCTGGAGCGTCTGGAGCAGGCTCTTGTGGACCATCCCAAGGACAGCATGTTGATCATCTCCGCTGCCAATGCGGCGTACGATCTTCAGCGCTTTGACCTGGCAAGCAAGTACTACAAGGTTTTCATCGAGACAATCGATGGCGCCAACGAGTCCGTCCATATTGATTACGGCTATGCCGTCTTCAGCATGGGCGAACAACAACGAGGCCTGGATATTGTGGAAGACGTTGTGCGCCGCGACCCCAAGAACCAGACGGCACTCTACAATCTCGCAATCATGACGTTCCAGATGCAGAATGCTGATGCTGCTGCATCTTGGCTGAAGAAATGCATTGATGCAGGTCCCAACACTCCCATTGGTGAACGGGCAGCCCGCACCTTGCAGGCCTTGCAGAGCGCTACCTAACGACACGACAGTTCAGTACACAGTTTCCACATTTTTACCTCGAGGTTATCATGCCATGCGGAAAAAAGCGTAAGCGCCATAAAATGGCCACGCACAAGCGCAAAAAGCGCCTCCGGAAGAACCGGCACAAGAAGAAGAAATAACGTTTCAACCCCGCTACGGCGGGGTTGTCTCGTTTCACCCCAATTTCTCCATCACTCATGGTCCTAGGCTTGTTGGCCGCTGCCGCCACCGTTGTGACGTGGACGGCAGGCACGTTTGTCTTTTTGGAGGCTGCGCGCCGAATCCAGCCGGCCCTGCTCAACCGTACGCGGCTGATGCTGGCAGCCGTGGCCACGGCCGTGCTTTCCATGGTGGTCTACGGAATGTGGCCGCACACCCTGCTCTTGCAACCGGGCGCCGATTCGTGGTTCTGGTTGGGCATGTCGGGGCTTGTAGGACTCACCATCGGTGATACGTTCGGATTCTCGGCCTTGCGCATCCTTGGGGCACGCAGGCAGAGCGTCATCTCGTCCGTAGCGCCGGTTGCCGCCGCCGTAGGCGGCTGGTTGCTCCTGGGCGAACAGCTTACCCTGGCTACCCTCGCCGGTATGGCCTTGGCCATTGGCGGCGTGATGGTGGCCATGTCGGGCGCTACCGAACGCTCCGATGTAGCCCGCGACGGCTTTGGCAGCTTTACGACCGGCGTCGTGATGGCCGTCCTGGCTGCCGCCTGCCAGGGCCTGGGCGTGGTGCTGGCAAAACGGGGACTGGCCCATGTTGAACCCATCCACGCAACCTTCATGCGTATGTCGACAGCATTTCTGTTGGCCTACGTGGTGGACGTCGTGCGAAGGGCACCTATCCATCCCATGCGGCAGGCGTTTGCAGATCCCAAGGGAAGAACGGCAATGCTGCTGGGTGCACTCTTCGGTCCCATCATCGGCGTAACGCTCTCCCTGGTGGCCGTGCGCGAGCTGGACTCCGCCGTAGCCCAGACGCTCTTCTCCATGGTGCCCCTCCTGGTAATGGCCGTGGCCGGTGTTCGCAGTCACGAACACATCCCTCTCCGCGCCATCGTCGGAGCCCTCATCGCCACGGCAGGTGTGGTCGTGATGCTGTTGTATCAGCACGCGCCGTAACTTTGTCGATGAACGAAATCCAAACCATCAAGGCCCTCCTAGCCAAGGCTGGCCTGCCCGCAGTCCAGGACGATCCTGAAGCCCTCATCAACCTTTCAGATGAAGCGTTCGAAGCGCTCGACGAAGCCCTCGACTTGGCCGGTGACGTTGCCTACGCCAATCCCGACAACGAAGAGGTCATCGAGCTGATCTTCGCAGCCCACACGACGAAGACCCATGCGCTCCTCCTCCGCGCCGTCGCCGCGTCCGATGACGCTCCCCCACCCACACCTGCCCAAATCCGCACCATGTGGTCCATGGAAGATTTGCAGCCCGTGCCAAAACACGTCGTGCAGCAGATGGCCATTCCCTCGGATGCTGCAGCCATATTTACGACCTTCGGCCTACCCGCCGAAGCTGAACCTGAATGCACCTTCTATGCCGAACCGATTGCGCTGACCAAACATGAGGCCCTCGTAAGCGATGAACAGGAATACCTTGATAACTTTCAAAGCTACTGGGTACTTGGCGAGAACATGGATGGTGACCTCATCTGCCTGGATGAAAGCAGCGATGGATTGATCGTGCTGCTCCACAAGGACTTTGCCTTGTACTCTGCATCATATGTGAACTCGTCCATCGGACACCTCCTGGCATCCCTGCGGGCATACGACGAGCTGATGTCGTCGATCGATCCCAGGGAACTCGTCGACAAGTGGCCGAACGTCGTGGCTCCCGAAGAAGCACGCGAAGCGTTCTTCCGGACGATGTCGGAAATCGACCCCGGCACCATGATGGCCGGTGCCTTCTGGGCCGAAGAATTGCTGGCACTCTCCGGCGATCTCGACTAAGCAACTTCTGCACATCAAAACCTGAAACCTCGATGCGACGTGATGCGAACACAGGCCACCTACGCCCTGTTCATTCACCCCAGCATCGAGGTTTTTTATGTCCCGCATTTTCGTCCTCTCCTCGACCTTTGCCGCGTTGTGCTCCTCTTCCGCTCTGGCGGCTCCGGCAGCGCTGACCATTCCCATTTCCTCCACGGCCGGGACCGTTGACGGCGTTGCCACGGCAGGAGAATGGGACGACGCCCTTTCCTTCGACATTCGCCTGTCCCCCTCTGCAGTTACATCCGTGCGCGTCAAGGCCAACGCTACCACCCTCTACGTTTCCTTCGACGCTTCCGTCCAAACGTCTTCGTATCCTATTGCCGAAGTGTTGATCGACAGTGATGCCGACCACGGCCACTCCTGGACGCCTGCTGACGTGGCCTATCATGTGGGCGAGCAGCACTGTGTTTCCCAGGGTGGTTATCACGAACAGTACGTTTGCGCCGAAGCCGACGGTTGGCAGGCAATGCCCCTTCTGGGCACGGTAGAGCCTCCGGCCACCGTGATCGAGCTGGCCATTCCCCGCCCCGCCAATGGTGCCGGCTTCTGTGCCCAGATCACCAATGGCAACCGCGTACGCTCCATCATCAATCCCCTGACGGGATATACCGACTATCAGGACCCCGCCACGTGGGTTCCCCTGCAGTTTACTACCACGTCCGTCACCGAAACCCCGTCGTCCACCGGACTTCTCGTCCACGACGGCCGCATTGAAGGCCTGCCTGCCCACGCCACCGCCGTTCGTTTGTTGGACGTGCACGGACGTCTTCTGGCGATGCTTCACACCGATGCCGACGGTAGCGCCCACATTCCTTCCGGCTTGCCCTCGGGCCTAGCCCTCATCAGCGTGGATGGTGCCCAGCCAGTACATCGCACGGCCCTTCTTCCCTAAGCCCCCTGTCTAGGTGCGTGTCCCAACCACCTACAACGTCAATGGGGACGCTGCGCAAGCGGCGTCCCCATTGTTCGTTATTCCTAGTTGTTGCTCCGTCCGATGTGTTTTCTGAAAGGGGGCCATGGCCCCTTTCCAGCAGCAACGGACGGTTTATTTGGCGATGGCAAAGGACCGGCGTTCGCGGATGACGGTCACCTTGATTTGGCCGGGATATTCCATTTCGTTCTCGATGCGTCCGGCGATATCATTTGCCAGCTGATCGGCGCGCAGATCGTCGATGCGTTCGGGTTCGATCATCACGCGGATTTCACGTCCAGCCTGAATAGCATACGTCTTCGTAACACCTTCGAACGACGTAGCGATCTCTTCCAGGGTTTGCAGGCGCTTGATATAGTTCTCAAGCGACTCGCGACGGGCACCGGGACGGGCACCGCTGATGGAGTCGGCAGCTTGGACGAGGACGGCGATGGGTGATTCCATCTCGATATCATCGTGGTGGGCACCGACGGCATTCACGATGAGCGGATGTTCCTTGTACTTCTTCGTAAGCTCCATGCCAAGCAGGGCGTGCGGACCTTCGATGTCGCGGTCCACGCATTTGCCAATATCGTGCAGCAGGCCAGCGCGTTTGGCCAGATTGACGTCCAGGCCCAGCTCATTAGCCATGATGCCGGCCAGGTATCCTACTTCGACGGAGTGGGCCAACAGGTTCTGTCCATAGGACGAACGATAGCGCATCTTGCCGATGTAGTGCACCAGTTCTGGATGGACGTTGTGGATGCCCAATTCCATCAGGGCATTTTCGCCCACGCGGATGATTTCTTCCTCGAGTTCCTTGCGGACCTTGTCCACAACTTCTTCGATACGTGCTGGGTGAATGCGGCCATCGCCCATCAGGCGTTCAAGGGAGACGCGTGCCACTTCGCGGCGGAAGGGGTCGAAGCCAGAAATCACAACGGCTTCTGGCGTATCGTCGATGATGAGATCGATTCCGGTGGCGGCTTCGAAGGCACGGATGTTGCGGCCTTCTTTGCCGATGATGCGGCCCTTCATTTCGTCTGTCTGGAGGTTGACCACGGAGACCGTGTTTTCCACACAGATATCGGATGCCGTGCGTTGGATGGCCTGCAGGACGATGCGGGTAGCTTCCTTGCGGGCATTTTGTTTGGCATCATCGCGGATGTCCTTCACCAGCTGGGCGGCTTCTGCCTTGGCATCGTTCACCATGTTGTCAACGAGGTACTTCTTGGCGTCCTCGCGGCTCATGCCGGTTATCCGCTCCAGGCGGGCCGTCTGTTCGTCCACCAGAACGTCCACTTCCTTCGCTTTCGCTTCGATGGCTTTCTGTTTGGCCACCATTTCGGTCTCGATGGTCTTCTGGCGGGCCAGGAGGTCGGCTTCCAGGGTGGACAGCTGGCGTTCTTTCTTATTGATGGTATTCAACTTATCATCGATACCTTCTTCGCGTTTGCGGAGTTCTTTCTCCAGCGTACGCAGTTTGGCGTCCTTGGAGTCGCGTTCCGAGTCCAGCTGGCGCTTCTGCTTCGCGATTTCTTCCTTCGCTTCGAGAAGTTTTTCCTTCTTGATGGCGTTGGATTCCTTTTGGGCCTCATCAACAAGGCTTTTGGCCTTCAGTTCGGCTTCCTGTAGCTTGGCGGCGGCGATCTTTTGTCCGCTAAACCATGCCACGGCAAAACCGAGTAGCGCCCCCACTGCGCCCCCGATCATTCCAATGATGGAAACTTCCATGCGGATTATCTCTCCCTTGTGGTTGTGGTGCCTGCGGGGGTGCTGCTCCCCGTACGGCGGTTGACGAATAAAAATCGCCGCATTCCCCCACCGTGGTGGGCGGGAGCCCACCGGCCGATTCTCGAAAAGAACCCGGTGTATCTACGCACGGTGGGTACCATCCTGCACAGCGCAAACGTCCACTGGCCCGATGATCCCAGCCAATGGGCGCCGGGGTCGGACACATGCGAAGCATGGCGAGGCCTGTTTTTGCTGAACAGAGCCTGGTTCCCTGTAGGAATTATTTGTACAGGTTCTTTACAAACGTGCTACTACGATGTTGGAATGCGGCAACCATTTCGACGGACGTCATGAACGACGGTGACGCCAGGCACGCACATGTGGGGCATTACGGCAAAGGCTGCCGTGCTGCACGTTCCAGATACTGTGTCATCTTGTCCAGTTCATCAGCGATGTATGCAACGTCGCGAGCGTTCTGCTCTTCGGCGTCGTGATACCGTTCGGCAATATTCAATGCTGCAAGGAGCGATAACGTGGGGGTTGAATGCTCTCGAAGCGATTGTTGTAATGACTGGATCTGCAAATTGACTTCGCGTACTGATTTTTTGATCTTCTCTTCGTTTTCGCCACGAAGAGTAAGGTCTTTTCCACCTATGGTAACCCGGATCGCTTTGGACATGGTGTCGCGTCAGCGTTATCGTTGGTTGCAAAAACAAAGTTAGGAAATGCCGAACAATCTGCCCACGCGGTCGGCCACGGCATCCAGGCGTCCGGCAAGAGCCAGCAATTCGTCGGATGACATCGTCGTACGGAGCGATGTTTCGGCATGCGGAAGGGCGGCTGGTGGCGCTGCAAGGGGTGCAAACAGCGACATCTGACCGTCCATCGCGGGATCTTCAATATACCGTAAACCGGCCGATCTGTAACGCTCGATAATGGCTGTCAGGCGTTCGATGTCGGCGATACCGGCTTGCAGGGCGGCATCGCGTTCTGCAAGGGCATTCTGGAGGGCATCAAGTTCCTGCTCCAGTGCCAGCACGGTTTCGGCATAGGCGTTGGCATGGTGGGTGGCTTCGTCGCCGGCGGAGGCTGCCTCCTGGGCTTCGCGAGCGGCGGCGCGGGCTTCGTCCAGCTGGTGCTGGAGGTCGGCCAGGGCTGCCGACCGGACGTCCAGCTCAGTGCGCAGGCGCAGCATGTCCAGGGCTACATCGTTGGCGGTCTACGCCACGCAGGGCATCGTCGAGTTCGGCGCGTACGCCATCGAGTTCGGCACGGAGGGTCGTGGCTTCGGCGATGCGTTCGGAGAGTTCGGCTTGGAGCTGGGCGGTAGCGTCGCGCTGGCGTTCATAGTCGGTGGCAGCCTTGGCCAGCTGGTCAAGGAAGTCCTGTTCGCGTTTCTTCAACTGGTCCAACTCGGCAGCCAGCGCCTCCAGCGCTTCGCGTGGCACGGTGGTTGCGGCATGGGCAGCAGCGTGGGCAGCTACCTGGGCAGCAGCGGCTTCGTGTTCGGAGAGTGCCTGCTGCAGGGAGTCGCGTTCGCGTTCCAGCGCCGCACGTTCACGTTCGGCGGCCAACCGTTCGTCGTCCACGGCCAGACGTTCGGCTTCCAGCCTTGCCACGGTTGCGGAGAGGTCGGCAATCGTTGTCTCCAGCTCTGCCAAAGAGGCACGCAGGGCATCTCCTTCGGCACGAACCGTCGATGTTTCGGCGCGGGCCGTCGTAACCTCGCTGCGGGCGGCGGCAACATCGGCCTTCAAGCGGGTGTTTTCCTGGCGCAGGGTAACGATGGTATCGGCAGATTTCCGCACGGTATCCCAGAAGCGCAGGATACTGGCTTCGAGCTCCGGCTGGACGCGTTGGTCATCCTGGAACAGGGCCGACGGTTGTTGTTGGGGATGGGGTGCCATGGATGGTCTCCGGTCAGGCTTGGGATGTGGGCGCACCACGAAGGACAGCGCCGTGGTTGCGGGCAGCAGCATCGATGATGGCAGCTACGAGAGGGTCTACATCGGCATCGGTTAGGGTACGGGTGTCGGATCGGAACTGCAGGGCCAGACCGATGCTCTTTTTGCCATCACCGAGGGCCTTGGCGTTGGCAAAGACGTCAAAGACGGTCACGTCGCGCAATAATTCCAGCCCCGCAGCATAGGCCGTTGCCACCAAGGTGCCTGCCGTTACGGAATGATCAACGATCAGCGCAACGTCACGGTCGATACTGGGATACGGGCTTACGGGACGGTACGTGCGGACAACGGAGGGCAGCGTACGGACGTCCACTTCGGCGGCAAAGACGGGCACGGACACGTCGTGTTGGGCCAGGGCAGCGGGCGCCAGTTGTCCAACCAGGCCAACGGCTATGCCATCGGCATGGATGGTAACGGTATTCACGGACCACAGCGGCGACGTTTCGCCGGCTTGGGTAAACGATACGTCGCGGCATCCGGACGCCTGCAGCACACTGCGCACGGCACCCAGGGCATCATAAAAATCGGTGGTACGGCTACCGGAGCTCCAGTGCCGTTGGGCCGTGCCGCAGAGCAGCAGGGCAAATCGTTCCGTTTCGGCCACACCAGTGGTGGAGGAAGCATCCATCAGGAAGGTCTTGCCCACTTCGGCAAGGCGCAAGCTCTGCGCCCCGGTGCGCATGTTGCGCGCAGCCACCTGGACGAGGCCCGGAAGAAGGGACGTTCGCAGCATACTGAGCTCGCGTCCCAGAGGATTGGCAACGGCTACGGCTTGGGCACCCGTTGGCAGCGACAGAGCCGAGGCTTCGGGCGACGTCTGGGCCGTGGTGCGGCATTCCACAAAACCTTGGGTAACGGCAGCGCGGCGCAGGGAGGGTCCGCGGGTGCCTGCGCGCACGGCATCGGGAAGACCGTCGGAAAGTACGGCCACACGGGCATGGCTGGTAGGCGGTATGGCATCGATGCCAATGACGCGCATGACTTCTTCGATGAGGTCGATTTCGGCGACGATATCGACCCTCCAGGACGGAGCGATGACCATACAGGCATCGTCGGTGGTGTCCACAATGGTGCAGCCGATGCCTTCCATGATCTGGCGAATCCGTTCCGTGGAAACGTCCACGCCCAACATGGTTTGCACGCGTGGCGTGCGCAGGCGTATGGGTGCCGGTGGTGGTGGCACGGCACCGGCTTTCGTGGTAACGCCGATGCGTCCGCCCGCTGTTTCCACGATCAGGCTGGCAGCGCGCATCAGGGCAAGCTCTGTGGTGGCTGCATCAACGCCACGTTCAAAGCGATAGGAAGCATCGGTGGAGAGGTCCAGGGCTTTCGCCGTCTTGCGCACGCTGGACGGAGCGAAGACGGCAGCCTCCAGGATCACGTCCGTGGTATCGTCGGCAATTTCGGAGTTGGCCCCACCCATGACGCCAGCGATGCCAAGGGGGCGCTGGGGATCGCAGATCAGGAGCATATCGGACGTCAGCGATCGTTCCTTGCCATCAAGTGTGGCGAACGTCTGTGCGCTTCCGGCCGTTCGCACCACAAACGTTCTGTCCGCCACCTGCCGCGCATCATAGGCGTGCAGGGGTTGTCCCAGGTCCATCATTACGTAGTTGGTGGCATCCACCAGGATATTCCTTGGTTTGATGCCTATTGCATTCAGGCGATCCTGCAACCATTGCGGCGACGCCACGGGCCGTACTCCGCTGATGGGTAGGGCCAGGAACAGTGGGCACATTGTGGGGTCTTCCACGTGTATCCGTACGGCCTGTACCGAATCATCCACACTGAGTTCCGGCACCGCACAGGGAAGCAGTTCGTGGTTTCCGCTGGCATTCGGAATCCTAAGGGCGATATCGCGTGCGATGCCACGATGGCTAAGGGCATCGGCGCGATTCGGAGTGATGGCAACGTCATATACCACATCGGTCTGCCCCAGCGCTTCTGCCAAGGGAATACCTATGGCTGTCTCGGCAGGCAGCACCCAGATACCATCGGCTTCGTCGCCCAGGTTCAGCTCATGCTGGGAACAGATCATGCCTTGTGACTCCACTCCGCGTAGCATCCTGCGTGCGATGGCAAAGCCGCCGTTGGGGATAACTGCCCCTTCCAGGGCCACGGCAACGATCTGGCCTTCCGCCACGTTCGGGGCGCCACAGACGATCGTCAGGGTCTCGGCTGCGTGAACGTCAACAGTACAAACGGACAGCTTATCGGCTTTTGGGTGATTCTCCTTACGAATCACCTTACCCGTTACCATGGAACGAAGCTGGGCGGCCCGGTTATCAATATGCTCTACTTCCAGTCCACCATCCGTAAGTGCTTGAGCAATAACGGTAGCAGGTGATGTTTCCGGCGAAAACGGATAATGGTCGAACAACCATAGTTGGGATACCTTCATGTCTCAAAAATACGGTCTTGGGGTTCGCTACCGGTATGGGAGTTTTACACAACGCTGCCCCGCCCACGGCGGCCCCAGTACGTGTCATCGCGAAACTCCCCCGCCGTTATCCACACCCAATCCCCAACGATATCCCCACGTTTTCCCCGTGTTGTACACACGAACATCGGACACCTTCACAACCTCCAACCAAACGAACGGCAATGCACATTGTCTTTCAATGGCTTGCAGTGTTATCCACATCTTCCTGTGAACGTTTCCATCCGAATGATATGGCAAGGGGCCTTGGCACCATATGACGGAGATCGACCTTCCCTATCGGCTAGCTGGCGGGATGTCCACAGCATGTGGAAACCCTGTGCATAGCGTCGGGGGAGCTTGTTGGGGGCAAATGCGATGAAGGTTGGTAGGAGCTGGAGGTGATATTGAGGACGGATCGATCCATGAATCGTCCAACGGCTCGTTGGACTTTTTGGAGTGGGAAGAAGAATCTCGAAGAATCCCCTTGCCTACGTCATAAAAACCCCGTAATATTGCAGCTCATCACCGCGGGGTGGAGCAATTGGTAGCTCGTCGGGCTCATAACCCGAAGGTTGTAGGTTCAAGTCCTGCCACCGCTACATCAACAGACCCTTGGGCCATCCGGCTCAGGGGTTTTGTGTTTTGAGCGGTTGAGGAGATTTGCACGTCCCTGGGATTTCATCCCCGCCAGCATCACGATCCCGGCGGCGCTTCTTCCCTGTGGGCAATTCACGCTCTGCGACGTCATCCGGGAGGTTTTACAGCCTGAGAACCTGTGGACGCTGCACCACGGATTGGTTTCCAACACCATCATGGTTGGTTTAGACCATTTCTAGGAGAATACTTGAGGAACATTAGAACGTCCATACCACCACCTTCCTGCACGTCTCGTTACTGGACACGTCAAGGGTTGAAGCATGATTCCGAACGTAACAAAGAGGAGAGCATTTCTACGAACGCAATACTCCAATATCATACCAAGCACATCGGCAGAACACTACCGTTTATGCTGAACAAGAAGACCACATTCTAACGATTCAAAGACAAGTCGACAACGTAAGGTACAATAATCATGTTCGAATTCGACAGCTCTTTCGCCTGCTTCTGGAGTTGTTCAAGGAGATCTGTCTTGCCTTTGTGCTTACAGTTCTTCATTCTTCTGTGCCGCTCATCCCAG
>JALOMA010000129.1 GCA_025455735.1 Candidatus Kapaibacterium sp. | reverse complement strand
GTACACAGAGTCCGACAGTGTACGCATGACCATCCAAGGGACGTCCACTCGTGGAGTTGAAGAGCGTCACTATTCATCGGTGCTGTTGGATGACACGACGACCTATCCCATGGTGCCACGCTTATGGGCGCGCCTTCGAATCTCTACACTACTGGATCTTATCAGCGGCACCTCGAATGGCAGTCTACGGGATGAATACATCAAGGAAATTCAGCGGCTTTCACTCGAGTTCAGCATTTCATCGCCGTACGTCCGATTTGGCGCTGGTGATCGTGTTGGAACTCCAACAAGTACGGACGAAGAGGATATCAGCATCCAAGAACAGCATATGCCTCGTGCCTTTCCAATGCCAGCTTCACATACGATTACAATCCAGTTTCTTTCGGAGGTCCCTAGGGGAGATCAATCTTTGGAAGTTGTTGATGGCAATGGCAGGACCGTCCTGACGATACCACCAACAGCTTGGATTCAAGAGGGTTCCAGCATTTCGTTTTCAGTTGCTGATTTGCCTTCGGGCCGATACACGCTCCTGTTTGGTGGTGATACAACCGGGGTTCGAAGCATCGCTTTCATCGTCTCACGATAAGTGTCTTGGCAGGACTCCAGGAATGCCCTTTCACATTCCTGGGAACGTCGGGGTCGTAGCCGTCAGGTCACGGCCTCGTCGTATTTTTGGCGCCACAACTCCTAACCCAAGCACTTTGATCGTCTACCATGGCTATTGCCTGCGGCATCGTCGGACTTCCCAACGTGGGCAAGTCAACTCTGTTCAACGCCCTCACTTCTAACGAAGCCGAGGCCGCGAATTATCCCTTTTGCACCATCGAGCCCAACCAGGGAGTCGTTCCCGTTCCTGATCCGCGGTTGAAGAAACTTGCCGACGTTTATCAAACGGACCGCGAAGTGCCTACGACGGTGGAATTCGTCGACATTGCAGGCCTCGTCAAGGGTGCATCCAAGGGTGAGGGGCTTGGCAACCAATTTCTGGGTAACATCCGCGCTTGCGATGCCGTTGCCCATGTCGTGCGTTGTTTCGATGAAGAAAACGTCGTCCACGTGCATGGAAAAGTCGACCCCCTCCATGACATTGACATCATTGAGACGGAACTGATCCTCAAGGATGTCGAGAGCGTGGAAAAACGCATGGACGCCGTCAACAAAAAGGTGCGCGCAAATGACAAGGACGCCAAAGAGGAAATGCTCGTCCTGGAAGCTCTGAGGTCACATCTGGATGGTGGCAAACCTGCGCGAACCTTTGAGCGGGACGAAAAGGGAACTGCCTGGATCAAGGCCATGCAGTTGCTCACGGACAAGCCTGTCATGTATATCGCCAATACCGATGAACAAGGCGTTCGTACCGGCAATCCCTTCGTGGACGCCGTCCGAGGCCGTGCTGCCGCCGAAGGGGCTATCGTTGTTCCTATTTGTGCGAAAATCGAGGCGGAAATTGCCCAGTTGGAGGCAGATGACCGCGCACTCTTCCTTGCTGATCTAGGCATGGAAGAGCCCGGTTTGGATCGTGTTATACGTGAAGCATATCGCCTGCTCGGACTCATCACCTATTTCACGGCAGGAAAAAAGGAAACGCGTGCCTGGACCGTACGCGCGGGCTCAACAGCGCCGCAGGCCGCTGGCGTCATTCACACGGACTTCGAAAAAGGCTTCATTCGGGCCGAAGTGATGGCCTATCAGGATTGGGACCGCCTGGGCAGCGAGCAGGCCGTCAAGGACGCAGGGCAGTATCGTGTTGAAGGCAAGGAGTATATCGTCAAGGATGGCGATATCATGTACTTCCGTTTCAACGTCTAACGTCGTGCCCATCACCGTCGAGGTGATGCAGGGCTATTGCGACCTTGGCAGGTACGAAATAGCATGCTCTACGCGAGGATTGGTTGCGGTCGCCCTTGCCGATGAAGCCGATCAGGCTCTTCATTCCCTCCACTCATCACTTGGGAAGGGGGCCGTGATATCCTTGCAGAAGCAAACGCCTGCGGCGTGGTTCCACGCTGCCGCCGATATCCTTCATGGTGCCACGGCCCCTTATCCGTTTGTTTTGGATGATCATGGAACACCATTTCAGCGGCGTGTGTGGCATGCGGTGAACATGATTCCGCATGGTTCGGTAGTCACGTATACGGCGTTGGCCGAACGGTGTGGCGGAGCATCACACGTCCGTGCTGTTGCAACCGCCGTAGGTAAGAACCCATGTGCCGTCATTATCCCGTGCCATCGCGTACTAGGAAGTGATGGTCGCCTGCATGGTTACCGCTGGGGGCTATCGCGGAAGCATGCCTTACTCGTCCGTGAAGGGGTGTACTCACTATAGCGGAGAGGTTGTGCTCCTAGCCGTTAAGGATTGTAAGGGACGTTATAAACCGAGTGACCATACGCTTATGTACGTTCCCCGTCGTTCAACGTATTCCAGCAAAGCTTGATAGAACGGATGGCGCGAGATCGTGCTGCCATCACCAATCATCACCAACCGTTTACGGGCGCGAGTCATGGCAACGTTCATGCGGCGGGTGTCGGACAAAAAGCCGATCACACCATCTGGATTGGAGCGCACGAGGGAAACAACAATAATATCGCACTCCGAACCTTGGAACGAATCTACCGTGTTGATATCACAAGAGGCAAAGTGGCTACGGAGCGTAGCGTCGATAGCATGCTCCAACAGTCGGACTTGGCCACGATAGGGAGAGATAATACCAACCGAGGCTGACGTTGCCTCTACGGACGAAGAAAGTTCCGTCAGGACATGCTGGACCGCTGATACTTCGCCGGTATTGGCCAGGGATTCGTCTCCTTCTCCTGGCTGCTCCTCCCATCCGCGTCCTGACGTATCGAGAAAACTGATGGATGCTTCGGGCGGGGAGTCCGAAGGAAACACATGATGTTCCACATCTGGGTGGGACGTAATGGCATCTCCATACAGCATGCTATTTGAGAATCCCATGATGCGATCGTTCATGCGATACTGTTCCGTTAGCAGGTTAACGGCGGAGGGGTGCTTGGCCACGACGTGTTCCAGCATGGTAGTGGCGAGGCGTGCAGCATCGGGTGACTGCGAGATGATTGTAGGCGGCAGTTGCAGGTGATCGCCAGCTAGGATGAGCTTGTTGGCACATTGCAAGGGAATCCACAGAGCGGGATCCAACGCCTGGCCAGCTTCATCGACGACAGCTGCCGCGAAACGACGGTTGCTGATCTCACGATTCCTAGCGGTGACGGGAGTGCAGGCAATGACATCAGCGGCATCAACGAGCATTGTTGATATCTGATCTTCGAGGGCACGGGCTTCGGTTACAATGGACCGCGCTTCTGCCAGGAGAAGCTTCCGTTGTGTTGCCTCATCGCGACCGAAGGTGCGTTTGTATTTGGAAGCCATGCGTCGGAACTCATCGGCGCGCTTCTTCATCTCCTTAATCGTTGATGCCAGCGGGTGGCTTTTCCACCGCTCGTCAAGGGTATGCTGGACAACGCCCGCATCAACGCGTGCGAGGTTGCCAAGGCGAAGGACGTCCAGACCTGCTGCCGCACAGCGTTCCACCAGAACGTCCACGGCTGCATTGCTTGGGGCGCAAACCAGTACGGGCTTTTCGCGGTTAGCCAGCTCGCGGATGATCTCGACCACCGTTGTAGTCTTGCCCGTTCCGGGAGGACCATGAACAACGGCGAGTTGATGTGCGGCAAGGGCTGCTTGAACGGCACGTTGTTGAGAGGTATTCAAATGGGGTGCTGCAACGGCATGGTTGACCGTATCAAACGAGGGAACCAAATCTCCGTAGATGCAGTCTCGCAGTTCTGCTGTGCGATCGCCATCGGCAGCGCGCAGGCGCGCAAGTGCATCGGACATGTCGGCATACCCCGAGGCATCAAACGTAATCTGAACGCCAATCCGTCCGTCATCAAGCCAGTCTGGATGATCGTTTACGCGAAGGATGACATGGGCCAGTCCTCCATTGACCCAATGAAGCGTACCATCGACAGTTCGTTCTTCCGTGGCAGTCCGAGAGAAGATTTGACAAGGTTTCCCGCCGGTAAGTTGATGTGGCCGTGGCTCACTTGTTCGTTCAAGAACAACGAAAGGATAGTCGCCGAAGCCATATCCACGTTCGCGAATGCGAACCGGATACCACGCCACACCCGATGCCGCCCGCTCGCGCGGCGAGGAATGGGTGAGCATGGTCGAAAACCGATTGGCCTGTGCCAGACGTTCGTTCGAAAGTGCGGAGATAAGCTGGTCGACGATACGTAGTGCTGTATTCATAAGCGTGGCGAACCTACGGAATGGGAATCGTATTCCTCGTCGTAAGTTTGCAGCCGAAATCACCAATTGGGAGGAACGTATGAACAACTTGATACGCCGCACTATAGCCGTAGCATTGCTCTGCCTTGCTGGTATGACTGCAGCAATGGCGCAAGAAGCACGATATGCGCCATGGCGCTTTGGTTTGAACCTTGGCGTGAACTACAACCTTGCGGGCGTTGGCTATGCTCGGTGGGTACAGGACCGCGGTGTTGCCGGCCACTTCATTCCTCTCGTTGGCAATGACGGTTCTGGCATCGGTCCTTACATCGGCCTGAACGCAGAATACGTATCCCAATCATGGTGGGGAATTACGCTTCGGGCCAGCTATGACTCGCGGAATCTAACTGCGAATGACGATCAGTCTTGGCTGAAGCCTACAGGTGGATTCTACAATGATGAATTTGCGTTCAGCAATCAGTATCTGTCGTTTGAGCCCCGCCTTCGGATCACGCCATCCAAGAACAGCGGCCTTCACATCAGCGTTGGCCCGTCCTTGAGCCTGGCATTAAATACGACATATGATTACACTCCAGAAGGTGGAGCTACACTTTCTGGTATCGAGTTGCCCGATGCATCGTCGCTTACGTATGCCTTCGCCGGAGGCTTAGGGTACGACATTCTCCTGAACGAACCCAACGACGACTGGCATTGGTTCATCTCTCCGTTTGTTGAAGCGTCTTGGTTGCTGGCACAGCGTGGCGTTGACTTTACGGATATACAAGGGTCATTTGATGATGCACTTAGCACCACATCCTTCCGTGCCGGTGTGACCATCAAACTTGGCAAGGCCCGCGGAGCAAGTGACGTTGCCGAAGCACAGGATGGTTTCTTCCTTGTAGAGCCTCCCGCAGATGGTGTTACCGAAACGTCCATTGTAGAAGAGTTCTTTCCTTTGATTCCGTACGTGTTCTTTGATCGTAACGATGTTGAAATTCCCAAACGATATAATCGCTTGGGTGCCAATGCCAACGAAGAGTTCGATGCTACGCCTTGGGATTCCGAAGACCTTACCAACGTTCAAGCGCGTGAATTCCGTCAAGGCGAGGTCTACTACAACATCCTCAATGTGTTCGGCAAACGTCTCGCCGATAGCCCAGCGGAAACTGTTACCCTGATTGGTTCCGATCCAATTGAAAAGAATGGCGGAGATCTTGCTGATAAGGTCAAGCAGTACCTCGTGGACTCTTGGAAAATTGATGCGGGACGCATCAGCACGCGCGGACAAACGGATCCCCGGATCGTGTCCGGAACGGCACGCACCCCACAAGAAGACCGACCACTCGCCGACATCGAGAACCGCCGTGTGGAATTTGACTTCAAGAACAAGGGCATGCTGCGCGAAGCACACGTCAAGGCCAAGCGAAGTGGAAGTTTGGACAACAATATCCGTATCGAGCTTACGACCAACGAGAACATCGAATCGTGGACCGTTCGTATCAATGGTAATGGCGTCAATCGCACCTTTGGTCCATTCTACGGTATGGAAGAGCTGATTCCGCCTGCTGGAATGTTGGGTAACAATACAAGTGGTCGCTTTTTTGCTGAGGTCGTGGCCCGCACGACAGACGGCCGTACGCTCTCCGATACCAAGTCCTTTGAATTGCGTCGTGCATCCAACGAGCGGAAATCCTCTCGGTTCTCCATCGTGTTCGACTATGCTGAACAGGACCCCATTGGCCGCTATGAGAATTTCCTCAAGAATGACGCTGCTGAACGGATCCCTGATGGAGCTACCGTCTTTATCCACGGCCACACAGACAACATCGGCAAGGAAGAAACAAACAAGAAGCTCTCCCGCGAACGTGCCGACCAAGCGAAAAAGGCCCTCGTCAGCGGTCTTCGTGCCAAAGGCAAGCGCAACGTGAAGGTCTATGCCGTGGGCCGGGGCGAGGACACCACGGACGCACCATTCGACAATTCGACACCAGAAGGGCGCCACTATAACCGTACGGTGATCATCGACGTCGTTCCGAAACAATAACAACTGGCATCAGCCATACGACGGCTCTTCTCCTCCGCGGGGAAGAGCCGTTTCCGTATGTTCGTACCTATGGGAATTTTTGGCCACTCATCTCGTCTTGCTCTTGCTACGTCGGACGTTATTGCGTCCGTATCGGCATGGAGTATCCTTGGATTCACCGTCCTTGCAACCGATAGTGATACCGATCCAACGTTTGCTCGTCTTACAGATGGCCAGATCATCGTCACGCTCATGCGTGACTCCTTCCCGTCGCCCATGCTGGCCTACTTTTCTGCTGCGGTAGCGCGTGTAGCCCAACGGGCACACGACAAGGGTGTTCTTGTAACACGTGTTTCCGACACGGAACTGCGGGCTGTTGGCCCAGGCGGGCTCCCCATTGTTGTCCATTATGCAGATTCGGCTACGGCCATACGACCCACGCGTGAGCAGAACCCTGTGATCGGCTATCACAATGCGCTTGTTGTTGGTGTGGACGACGTAGAAGAGGCTCGTATCTGGGCAGAGCGTGCAGGTTTTTTGGTGGAGGTTCAAACGGGTGGCTCCATACCGCAAATCGACATGACGGACGGAATCAGCAAGGTGGCTTTCCTGGGAGCACCACAGGCAGGTATTGCCCTGAGTTACAGCACCGACATTGACGAAGAGCTTGTCCAGGACATCACAGCCGAGCCTGGTATTCGTGTAACGGTCTCGCGTGACTCGGCGGGCCAAGCCACTCTCATCCATTGCGTTATGCCAGAAGGCACACGTATCACCATCGCTCACGACGACTAGCCGTCATGGTTCCCCAACGTATTCTTCTTGACCTCGACGGCACGCTTATCGACTCTCGGCCTGGAATCATCCATAGCCTTCGCGAGACACTGGCGGCCTATGGTGTTACACCTGACGCAGACCACGACTATACCTGGTGCATCGGCGCTTCTCTATGGTCGATCTTCGAACACTACCTTCAAACGTCGGACCGCTCGATGCTGGATGGGGCCGTGGCGAAATATCGCCACATTTACCGTGATGGTCCCATGTTCGAGTATGAGCTATATCCAGGCATTGTAGAGGCTCTGGAGACACTATCGCAACGCGGTATTCGATGCGTCCTTGCCACGGCAAAGGCCCACGAGTACGCCCGCGAAGTAGTCACATCGGCACCATTTGCTCCGTACATCGCCCATGTCT
>JALOMA010000128.1 GCA_025455735.1 Candidatus Kapaibacterium sp. | reverse complement strand
ATAGCACTGTACGCCGGAGGTAGTTGACGGATGGAACCAACGAACATCTGCAATGCGGCAGAGATGTCATTGGCAGTGAGATGCTCCACGGACGTAACGTCCTGCTCGGCCTCGGCAGCGTCATCGGTAGCCGTAGTGGCTCCCAGACGGATGGTCGTGACGTATTCCTTGTCTGCGTCCTGTACTTCGGCAATGCGTTTGGTAGCTTTCCCGAAACACACTACCAGCAAACCAGTCGCCAGGGGGTCGAGGGTTCCAGCGTGGCCAACCTTTTTCACCTTGCTACGATTCCGTAGAACTGCAACAACATCAAAGGACGTCCACTGTTGTGCTTTGTCAATGAGCGCCATGGCGCCGTCTGTTCGCGCGCATTCCAGCCACGCATCAAACGTCTCCAGGGTTTGCTTTCGGAGAATCGCTGCGTCGGTCACGGTGCCTCGTCGCCCGATGGCTCGTCCGATGATTCTTCCGTCGGCTTCACTGAGTCAAGGATGGCATTAATGCGCAACGCCCGATCCAGTGAGTCGTCGATATAGAACCGCAGCTGGGGCACGTAGCGAAGCTTGACGGCTTTCGCAATGTGGTGCCTGATGCGGCCCATTTCATTTTCTTCGATATGAGTCAGCGCTTCGGCTGGCGTACATCGGCCACCGAAGACGCTCAGGTACACGCGTGCCAACTGTAAGTCCGCAGCCATCCGCACCTCCGTCACACTGATGAAACCAGCGTTGATTTCGGAGGCGATGCGGGCCAGCGGGGCTGCCAGGGCTTTCTGTACTTCGCCGGCAACACGTTCTGTGCGTATGGACACGTGGGTGGCTCCGTCAGTTCGATAGGGTACGTTTGACTTCGACAGTCTTGTAGGCTTCGATGATGTCGCCTTCCTCAATGTCGTTGAAGCCTTGAATGCCGATACCACATTCGTATCCAGAATCCACTTCGCGCACGTCATCTTTGTTGCGTTTCAGCGACGTTAGAGTGCCCTTGTAAATCTCGAATCCATCGCGCAGTACGCGAACCTTGTCGTTCCTGGTAACCTTGCCGTTCTGAACATAACAACCGGCAATGGTTCCCAGACGGCTGATCTTGAAGATGGCCCGCACTTCGATGGTTCCGGTGATTTCTTCCTTGAGGTCCGGCGAGAGCATGCCTTCAAGCGCCAGCTGAACTTCGTTGATACAGTCGTAGATGATAGAGTACAGACGAACATCGACGTTTTCGCCTTCGGCCAACTTGCGTGCAGCAGTTGGCACGTTCACTTGGAAGCCAACAATGATGGCGTCGGAAGCGGCAGCAAGCATGATGTCGCTCTCCGAGATCGCTCCCACGGCCTTGAGGATGATCTTGACTTGTACTTCGGAGGTCGAGAGCTTCTGAAGAGAGTCCGAGAGTGCTTCTACGGAACCCGTTACGTCGGCCTTGACAATCAGGCGAAGTTCCTTCACACCGCCAGCACTGATCTGCGCCGAAATGTCATCAAGCGTCATGTGGCGCATACCACGGAACTGCTGTTCGCGGCGGAGCTGTTGTCTGCGGTTGGCAATATCACGCGCTTCGGCGTCGGTATCCATCTCGAACAGAACGTCGCCAGCATTGGGCAGACCATCGAAACCAGTTACCTGTACCGGCATCGCTGGCCCTGCCGCGTCAACGCGGTTACCGCGTTCATCCGTCATGGCACGTACGCGACCGGCAAACTGACCACAGACGAAGATGTCGCCTACATCCAGGGTACCTTTTTGCACGATGAGGGTGACCACGTTGCCGCGTCCACGATCTACGTGAGCCTCAATAACCGTACCACGCGCCTTGCGGTCGGGGTTGGCCTTGAGGTCCATGAGGTCGGCTTCGATGAGGATTTTCTCCAGCAACGATTCTACGCCAAGGCCACTCTTCGCAGAAATTTCCGCACATTGGTTCTTTCCGCCCCACTCTTCAACGAGCACGCCGTGGTCGGCCAGCTGTTGTCGAATACGATCCGGATTGGCTTCGGCGCGGTCAATCTTGTTGATGGCCACGACAATCGGCACGTTGGCCGCCTGGGCGTGGGAGATAGCCTCAATCGTTTGGGGCATGACGGAATCATCGGCTGCTACGACGAGGATGACGATATCCGTCACCTGGGCACCACGGGCACGCATGGCCGTAAAGGCCTCGTGGCCTGGCGTATCCAGGAACGTGATGTGCCGTCCACCAGCAACTTCTACTTGATAGGCACCAATGTGTTGAGTGATGCCACCAGCTTCGCCGGCAACAACGTTGGCATTGCGGATGTAGTCCAGAAGAGACGTCTTGCCGTGGTCAACGTGGCCCATGATGGTCACGATCGGTGGGCGCGACTTGAGGCTTTCTGGTGCATCTTCTTCTTCCTGGACGTCCTCTGACGTCTGCTCGTCGAGGAATTCGACGGCAAAGCCATAGTCATCGGCAATAAGCAGGATCGTGTCCTTGTCAAGGCGCTGGTTGATGGACACCATCAGCCCCAGGCCCATACACTTCATGATGATTTCGGCAGCCGAGACGCGCATGAGGTTGGCAAGGTCGGCCGTAGACACAAACTCCGACAGCCGTAGGGTTGTCGATTCCCGTGCCAGCTCATCTTGACGGAGCTGTTCGCGCATTTCGCGTTCGCGTTTCCGCTGAATGCGTCCTTTTGCCTTGCCAGTACCGCCCGTGTCTTCCATTCCGGAGAGCGTCTGGCGTATGGCGCGTTCGACGTCTTTATCGGAGAACTGCTCACGGGCGCCTTTGGCGCCTGTTTTTCTCTTCTTTTTGTCGGCGTGTTTACTCGCCGTTGCTTTGGCTTTCGGTGGGCCGAAGTTGGGGGTCGTTGTGCCGGTATTGTTACTACCGGTGGAGACGGGGCCGCGAGGCCCTTGATTCCTATCGTTGGGGCCGCGTTGTCCGCCGCCGCCCTGTCCGCCACCCTGTCCACCGCGTGCCATGGCATCACCGATGGCGCCACGGCCGCCGCCGCCGCCGCCGCGACGTTCTCCACCTTGTTGGCCACGTCCATCGCCGCGGTTATCACCACGGCCACCTTCGTTGCGTTTGGGGCGAGGGGCTTGTTTTGGGGCGAGGTCGATTTTACCGATGACGGTAAGGCCTTTCAGCTTTGGCGCTTCCCCAGGGTTGATTTCTACTTCGATGACGCTCTTGCGTTTCTTCTTTTCCCGTTCGCCGCCTTCGGGTTGGCCAGGCCCCTTACCAGATGCATCGGATGCATCGGATGTTGGTTGTGACGGTGCGTCGGCAACCGGTGGAGTTGGTTGTTGTTGCGCTTCCGCGGCGGGTGGTGCCTGTTCTGGCGTGGGCTGCGCAACTGAGGGTGGCGCTGGCGCTGCTGCTTTTACGGCAGGCTTGGGCGGAGGGGGTAGTTTTCCGCCTTTGCCCTTGTATTCGGCGTAGGGGTCTGTTTTGGGTTGGCGTGTCTTTGCAAGGTCGATAACGGTACCTACGCTCGGCCCTTCTGCCGTGGGGGCAGCGGGGTCAACGGGCGCTGGCCGTGCTGGCTCTGTGGCAACTGGCGGTTCCGGTGCAGGTTCAACAGCCGTCGGCGTGGCCGGAGATTCACTCGGTTCGGGTGCGCTAGCAACAGGAGGAACGACGTCCGCAACCTGCAGTGAAGACTCTTGATGGAGGGGTGCTGGTTCGGCACCATCGACAGCACGAGGGGCTGACGGTGCTGGCGCTGCGGGGGGAGCGGCTTCTTCAGGCTGTGCCACCACGGGCACTGATTCCGGCGGCGCCGCTGCAACAACGGGCTCCGGCGACGGGGCAGGGGCCGTTGGCGCTGGGTCGGGAGCTGCAACGGGCGTGGCTGCGGGTGCAGCTGCAGGAGCAGCGTCGGCACCGTCGCGTTCGCTACCATCGGCAATCGTGTCAATGGACACATGATCGCCCTGCTCCAGGTGAGCCTTTCGCAGCTCTTTCTGGCGTTCGATTTTCTCGCGCTGTTTTTCGGCGTTCTTGAGCTCTTTCGAAAACTTGTCTTCGACGAGCTTCACCATTTCATCGGTGAGGGCCGCCGTGGGTTTGTTCTCGATGGAGAAGCCCTTCGAGACAAGGTATTCCACGATGGCGTCGCGACCGATATTAATCTGGCTAGCGAGCTTAAAAAGTTTTGTTCCTGAAGCAGCCATACTTCCTTTCGACGTTCGGCTCCAAAGCTCGGCGAGATGCGTCGGTACGGCCTTCCCGTACCGGGCTGGTTGATCACTCCGACCGCTCTCACCGGGAGCCCATCACCGGCGGTCGGAGGCAGGGTTACTCCTCGTCGTGTGCATCGTCGGAGAGAACCTGTTCGTCGGCCTCGATAGCCTCGTCTTCGTCGGCAGCATACACTTCCGGCGTGTCTTCGGCATAGGAGTCGGCGAGATCGTCGGCAGCACCGTCCTGCGCAGGGCGCAGGGCATCGGCTGCTTCGTCGAGTGCGCGCAGATAGCGCGGGTCTTCACGTTCTTCGAATTCATCAAGCATGATGCCCCGGATCTCCAGGATCTTGGTCCGCGTTACACCAGGTAGGCGCAACAGATGGGCAGGATCCGCTTCCAGGAACTCGCGACATGTGTCGATGCCGCTGTTGATGAGTTGGTCATAGAGTGCTCGGCCAAGTTCTTCGCGGAACTCGACAAGCTCGATGTCTTCGGCACCTTCCTTGACAAGCGCCAGGGAATAGCCAGTGAGTTTGGAGGCAAGACGGACGTTTTGGCCGCTCTTACCAATTGCCAGCGATACTTGATCGTCGGGTACGATAACCGTCGACTGACGCGTCTCAGGGTCCAACTGCACGTCCCGAACCTTGGCCGGCGACAATGCGCGGGCTACAAATAGCCGTGGATCGTCCGTGTGTTCGATAATGTCGATATTCTCGTTGTTCAGCTCGCGAACGATAGCATGAATGCGGATACCCTTCATGCCTACGCATGCGCCAACGGGATCAACACGTTCATCAAAAGACGTTACGGCAACCTTGGCACGTTCGCCAGGCTCGCGGGCAATCGCCCGTATTTCGATGATACCGTCGTAGATCTCGGGAATTTCTTGTTCAAACAGGCGGGCCATGAACATGTCGTCAGCACGGGAAAGAATGATATCCGGTAAACCCGTCGCACCACCCGTTCGGCGTACTTCCTTGATGATGGCCTTCACTTGCTGATTCTTCTTCAACCGCTCGCTGGGAATCTGCTCTTCGCGCGGTAGGCGCATCTCGATCTTGTTGTGCATGACCAGGATGTTGTTGGGTCGTACCTGGTAAATTTCACCAATGATGACCTCGCCAACACGCTTGGCATACTCTTCGTAGACGTTGTCCTTCTCGACGTCGCGAATCCGCTGGTTCAACGTCTGAATCGCTTGGGCAATCAATCGGCGACCAAAACTATCGGCGATGTTCCCCAATGTGATTTCTTCGATGAACTCCTCGCCAACATCGGCGGGCTCGCCCGTCCGCTCGGACACCTCGGCAGCTGCAATTTCGAGTTCGGGATTCTCCACCTCTTCTACGATGGTTCGCATGAGGTAGATCTCGATGTCTCCCTTCTCCATGTTCACGATGATGTCGAAGTTCGAGTCCTGCCCGTACTTCTTCTTCACCATCAATGACAACGTCTCCTCAACGATGCCTTGAAGAAGGTCACGATCGATACTCTTCTCCCGAGCCATCTCATTGAAGGCTTCGATGATGAGTTTCTTGTTGTCGACTTTTGCTGTTGTTTTACGGCGTGCCATAATCAGAACCTTAGAACGACCGTTGCTTCCCGGAATTCGCCGAGAGCGATCTCCACGTCGGTACCTGTGCGTTGCTTACCCTTGCCCGCTACAACCGTCAGCCGTAGGCCTTCGTCCGTAACCGCAGCAAGGTCTCCTTCAATCGTTGAATCGTCAGAACGTACCACACGAAGCGTACGGCCAACATGTTTGTCTAACTGCCAAAGCTCCCGCAACGGAGCATCCACACCAGGAGACGATACTTCAACCGACCGCAGCCGGCCATACCAAGGATGCTCTTCAAGAAGGTCATCCAAACCCCTGCTGACCGCGCTGCACTCGTCATGCGATACGCCGCCACGGGCATCAATGTGGATCTCCAAGAGAAGTTGGGCCAACTGACCACGAACGCGGACGTCTACAGCAACCACACCAACCGTCGTGCAGACGGCTTGTATCGCATCTCGGATGTCGTCCGGTACTACCTGACTCACTCCGCTCCCGAATCAGTTCAGTCCAACAAAAAATGGGCAACTCGCCCATTCCTCTTCAGCGCGTCAAATATACGAGAATTTTCCACACCAAACGATGGAAGGGGGCCGTGGCCCACCTGCGGGTTCGAAGGGTCTTCCGTACTTTTGCAACTCCAGCCCCACAAGGTGTGTTCCTTACGGCGGTCACTGCTCACTGATTTCGGATTCGTACCATGGCATTCCAGCATCCAGACTACTTCAACATCGACGATCTTCTGACCGACGAGGAAAAGCTTGTCCGTCAGACCGTTGCCGACTTCGTGGACAACGAAGTGTTGCCCGTCATTGAACACCATAACCGCGCCGGCACCTTCCCAATGGACCTGGTACAGAAGATCGGTAGCTTGGGGCTGTTCGGCATCACACTTCCCCAGGAGTATGGCTGCGCCGGCTTGAACAACATTTGCTACGGCCTGGCGATGCAGGAACTGGAGCGTGGCGACTCCGGCGTACGGTCCTTTGCTTCCGTACAAAGCTCCCTGGTGATGTATCCCATTCATGCCTTCGGTTCCGAAGCACAGAAACAACAGTGGCTTCCACGGCTAGCAAAAGGCGAAGCCATCGGCTGTTTTGGCCTAACGGAACCCGACTATGGGTCGAATCCCTCCGGAATGGTCACGACGGCCACGAAAGTCGACGGAGGCTATCGCCTGAACGGTGCCAAGATGTGGATTACGAATGGCTCCCTGGCCGACGTCGCCGTGGTCTGGGCCAAACTGGACGGCGTCGTCCGTGGCTTCCTGGTAGAAAAGGGCATGAAGGGATTTACTGCACCGGAAATGAAGGGCAAACATTCCCTTCGGGCCTCCGTGACGTCCGAGTTGGTCTTCCAGGATGTTGAACTTCCCGAAGAGAATATCCTTCCTGGAGTGCAAGGCCTTCGCGGTCCCCTTTCTTGCCTTACACAGGCACGGTATGGTATCTCCTGGGGTGTTATCGGCGCAGCCATGGCCTGCTATGACTCCTCTTTGAATTATGCCAAAAGCCGCGTACAGTTCGATCGTCCCATCGCTGGCTATCAGCTGATCCAGGACAAGCTCGTCTACATGCTCAACGAAATCACGAAAGCCCAACTTCTTGTGTGGCGCCTTGGCAAAATCAAGGATGCCGGCACACTCCGTCCCCAACAGGTTTCCCTGGCCAAACGTAACAACTGCGAGATTGCCCTTACCATCGCCCGCATGTCGCGCGAAATCCATGGCGCCAATGGCATCCTCGATGAATATCCCGTGATGCGCCATGCCGCCAACCTGGAATCCGTCAAGACGTATGAAGGCACGCACGAAATGCA
>JALOMA010000127.1 GCA_025455735.1 Candidatus Kapaibacterium sp. | reverse complement strand
AAGGTTCGAAGGCGCAACTACGCGCTTTGGACCGGGTGATCGTCACGGGTGCAATCATGCGTAGGGGAACAACCGACGAAATAGACTCAACATTTACCGGGGTCGCAACCATCTCGCTGTTTGATGCAGACATGCGCATGGCCGTCGTAGACTCCGACCGAAACCGTACCGTCACACCATTTGTCGTCAATGGTGCTAACCTGACGAGAACCTCGGCCCAGGTATACAAGGGACGATTTACGGCTGAATTTGTCATTCCACGTGACATCGCATATTCCGAGCTTCCTGGACGCCTATTCGGTTTTGCCGCCAGCACCGACCGTCGTTTCGCTCGCGGCGCAGCTCGAAACGTATTCGTCAATGGCTTGTCGGATGACCAATATGATGACATCGATGGCCCGTCAATGGCTATCTACATGGATAGCCGTCGTTTCAAGCCAGGTGATATCGTTCGAGACAATCCCATTCTTATCGTCGATCTCCAGGACGGCACGGGGATCAACGTCACTGGCGTTGGCGTCGGACACAACCTCGAGGCAAAGATCAACGATGGAGCCTTCATCGAGAACCTTACGTGATCGTTCACCACATCCCTCGAGAATCCTCGAGCAGGTACTGCTACGCGCCAGTTGTTTGGTCTCCCTAAAGGACTTCATTCCATTCGAGTCCGGGCGTGGGACGTCCTGAATAACGTGTCCGAAGCGGAGACATCCTTTCGAATCATCGATGATGCCGGATCGGACGTCGCTCAGGAGCTTCAAGCTAACCCGAACCCATTCTCTGCCTCGACACTCATCACATTCAAGCATACCATAGACAAGCCGTTTGTTGCCACCATGTCCGTCATGACCCTTGATGGTCGTTTGGTCTACTCTGATCAACGCCCAATCGAAGCCATGCAGACCGCCGAGATTCCATGGTCTGGGCGAGACACGAATGGTGACGTTCTTCCGTCTGGCATCTACACCGTCGTGGTTAAGTGTGCTCTGGCCGACGGTTCCGTAGTTTGGGTGGGTGGGAAAGTCTCGCTCGTTCGCTAACTTTGACGTTCCAGGTACTCGAGGAAATCGTATGACTATCCTGCACAAAAGTGCAGCAGCGCTGTCGGTAATGCTCATCGCTGCCACCTCTGCATTCGGACAGGCTGGCGGCTCGGCAGTTCCGTTCTTGTTGATCTCACCAGATGCCCGTGCAAGCGGCATGGGAGATATCGGTACGGCTTTGGCCGACAACATCAATGCCGTTCACTGGAATCCTGGTGGGCTTGGTTTTCAGGAAACTAGACAAGTGTCCTTAAGCTTCTCAAAGTGGCTGCCTCAATTCAATGCCGATCTGTTCTATTCCTATGGCACGTATGGCCAGTACATCGAAGAACTTGACGGCACGATCGCAGCTTCGTTGATCTTCATGAACCTTGGCGAGTTCACACGAACTGCAGAAAATGGCGATGCCTTGAACAAGTTCCGCTCCAATGAGTTTACCATTGGACTGTCATACGGAACGATGTTGTCCGACGACCTCGGAGCGGGTGTACAAATCAAGTACATCCAATCCAATCTTGCCCCAGCAAGTGTTGGCCAAGCTGGTGCTGGCGTCGGTGTCTCAGGTGCGTTCGACCTTGGTTTCCTTTGGAAACCAAGTAAACTGTCCGTCTTTGGAGAGAACTTCGACAATGTCTTCAGCTTCGGCGTCAATCTGCAGAATGTGGGGCCAAAGATTACGTACGTCAATGAATCGGATCCTCTGCCCACGACGTTGCGCCTCGGCGTTGCTGCCAAGCTTGTTGAAGATGAGTTTAATGACCTCATCATCTCCGCTGACTTCAGCAAGTTGCTTGTACGAAGGGACTCTCTCGGTTCGGACCCAATTCCAACCTCGTTTGTAACAGCGTGGGGACGCGGTGGTATCGAAACTGGTGTTGGCATGGAGTACATCTATGACCAAATCGTAGCCTTCCGCGGCGGATTTTTCACTGAACCTATGGTTGCTGGAAACCGCCAGTACTTTACCTTGGGCGCAGGCGTCGTGTATGATCTGTTCAAGGTTGACTTCAGCTACATCTTGACCATCGAAGAAAATCACCCTCTCGCAAATACGCTGCGATTCTCGCTTCTTGTCGACTGGGGCCAACTCAAATAATACTATCGAGCCGTTCCTTGGGCCCCGACCAGCTTCTTGCTCGTCGGGGCTTTCTTTTGTCAGGGGGCCTCGGTTCTCCTTCGGGATCGCATGTACAACACGATGGCAACAACAATGAGCACGCCTGTTACTGCCCACCCATACACAGACAGGATTCCTTCAATCTCCCTCCAGCGTGACCCAAGTGCCGCACCTCCCCACAGGAGGAGAGCATTCCATGCCGCCGCACTAATGAAGCAGTAGAGAAGCGTTCGCGGGAATGGCATCGAGGCGATACCCGCGGCGAAGGCAATAATTGCGCGAGTTCCTGCCATGAACCGATTTGCCACAATGATGAGACCATGGTAGCGGTTGAACCACGATTCTACCTTTGCCATGAGCGTGCGATTTAAAAACGGTACCCAACGCGAATCCAACAGTGCATCCCCATACTTCCTACCACAGAGATAGGCCGTCGCAAAACCAGAAACAGAGCCAGCTGTGGCAGTCAACAGGAGCTCAATGTAGCCCACAGAACCTAGGCCGACCAATGTGCCGGCAAAGACAAGAAGCAGATCGCTTGGTGATGGAGGGAAGAGGTTTTCAATGTATGCTATCAAGAAGGTAAAGAGTAGGACTCCCCAGAGAGGAAGCGACTGGAGAAGTTCAACGAGGGATTCTACCATGGTGAAGAGCATTGTGGTGGTACAACAGGCTTGTGCAACGTTGTCTTCGTAACTTTGTTGCTTCAATAGCCAACGTCTACGAACATCGTCATCACGGAGCATCAATGAAAGACTTTTCAAACGAATCATTCCTGGACTTCTCGAATCCAGCAATTGTACGGAAGCAAAAGGCCGCACTTGCTCGCGTGGCAGAGTCCTTCGGAAAAGAGTATCCGAACATCATCAACGGAAAGTCTGTCCGCACTACTGCGAAGACGCATTCGATCAGCCCTGCTGATACATCAGTTACGATAGGTGTTTTCCAAAAGTCTGGAACGGATGATGCAGAAAAGGCGATGAAGGCTGCCGACAAAGCGTTCGAATCGTGGAAGAATGTTCCTGTGAAGGAACGGGCATCTGTCCTATTCAAGGCTGCGTCCATCATTCGAAAGCGTCGCTATGAAATCAATGCCTGGATGATTTCGGAGGTGGGAAAGAACTTCATCGAAGCTGATGCCGATACCGCCGAAGCCATTGATTTCCTGGAGTACTACGGTAGGGAAGCTTTGCGGTATGCGGAGAAACAGCCCATTACCCCGGTTCCTGGCGAAGCAAATGAGGTGTTCTACATACCATTGGGTGTGGGCGTGGTCATCCCACCCTGGAACTTCCCATTCGCGATTCTTGTGGGAATGACGAGCGCTGCACTCGTAACCGGTAATACGGTCGTTCTAAAACCTTCATCAGACTCGCCCATGATGGGGTGGCTGTTCATGGAGATCCTCAAGGAAGCGGGACTCCCAGCTGGTGTGGTAAACTTCCTCGTGGCATCTGGGGCAGAAGCTGGTGACTACCTTGTGAAACATCACCGCACACGTTTTGTATCGTTTACGGGCTCCATGCAAGTGGGTCTTCATGTCAACCAGCTTGCCGCAACGCCACAGCCTGGGCAAATTTGGATCAAACGTGTTGTGGCAGAGATGGGTGGCAAGGATGCAATCATCGTGGATAGCGAAGCCGATGTTGATGCCGCCGTGGCCGGTGTGGTTGCTGCTGCATTTGGGTTTCAGGGACAAAAATGTTCCGCATGCTCTCGCGCAATTGTTGACCAGTCCGTGTATGACGAATTTGTGGCAAAAGTTAAAGTCGCTGTGGATGCCCTTCAGACGCACATTGGTCCTCCCCAGCTTGATTACAAGTGTGGTCCAGTCGTTTCTTCTAGGGCCGAAAAGACCATCCTTGACTACATTGAGATTGGAAAGAAGGAAGGAAAACTCATTTCCGGAGGTGCGAAACGCACTGACCTACCTGGTTATTACATTGAACCTACGGTCTTCGTCAACGTCAAGCCTACGGCGCGATTGATGCAGGAAGAGATCTTTGGTCCAGTACTGGCGATCTGTAAGGCAAAGAACTTTGATGATGCGTTGAACATTGCCAACAACACCATCTACGGCCTTACTGGAGCAGTGTATTCGAAGAACAAGCAGAAGCTTGCCCGAGCAAGAAACGAATTTCATTGCGGAAATCTGTACTTAAACCGAAAGTGTACAGGCGCTCTTGTGGGAGCACATCCGTTCGGTGGCTTCAATATGAGCGGCACAGATTCGAAGGCAGGTGGTAGAGACTACCTCCTTCTCTTCCTGCAAGCGAAAATGGTAAGCCGGAAGGTCTAAGTTGACCGTATAACATGGATGGTATAAGGGCTTCTGCCGCTACCGTGCGGAAGCCCTTAACCTAGATGGGGTAGGGGCGTGCAGTTCAACGTTGATACCGTTAGGGAAGTACCGTTGACATACTGCTGGTAGGTGGCTTGGACTCGCCGAGAAACGAACGTGCGTTGTTTGACTCAGGCGACTATCGGTCACAACGCACGTGGGAACGAAGTATGGATCCGCTTGACTCGTGATGACGAATGTGCTGTCAAGCGTTTGTCGTCCGAGCTCCCGGCGAACCGTCCAAAGCAACACTTGACGGACCGTTGCTGTATCATTGTCCCGGAAGACGGGAAATCCGACGAAGGTTGTGTCGGTACGAGAAGCCCGACCCGAATGTGTGGTTGTGATGTAGCGGTGAAAGGCGCTGTCCTTGTGGCCAGGACGAGAGCGTCGAATCAGAACAAGGTCATCAGTTGAATCGCGGCTTGATTTCTCTACGGTAACACTCTTTGTGAATGCTACCGACACAAAGCTGTTTGACGCAGGAACGACTATCGTGGAATCATGGAAACCGAGTGTCATTGGCATTGTGGAAATCTTCAAGTTGCGGATGGCGATCCCATTGTCAACCAGTTGCCCCACGAGGGTGACGTCCGTGGCGACAGTACGCACCCCAGAGGTCGAGACTGTTATGCGTAACGTGGAATTATCACTCATTTGCATTGGGGGGATTACTGGTTGCTGTGCAATAACGTCAGGCCGAATGTTGAGGGAGTCCACTCGAAGTCGAATTAACAGCGTATCAACGATGCGCGGAGTTGTCAACTGCTCTGCGTCCGCACACGATGCAACCAGCAGCCCCACGAGGCATATCATCAATGGAACGAGCATCCTATAGCTGAACCGATAGTCCATACGTCCATCCGTTATTGATGCTCCGACGTGTCGTTCCATCCGCAACAAACCATAGCTGCGCCGTTTCATAGCCTAGTGTCAAGCTCAATGTTGAGGTGACGGAGTATGTTATTCCCACGGAGCCACGAGCCATGACACCTCCTTGTGCCAAGGCCCCCTGCAGAGAGAACGTTGGTATAAAGCCAGCCGGAAGGACGTCCAATGGCCGAAATCGAATGAAGGGACCAGCCCAAAACAGGGATGGGTATTGTGTAACACGAACCACGACGTCATCCAGATTGCGGTCGTATTGTTGCAAAAAGGCTTCTTGACCGATCTCGACACCCACCGCGAAGTTCTTGTCAGCGAGAAAGGCGAGAGATATGGCCGTATGCTGAGGAACAATGCCCGTGGCAGGAGCAATGGGCGCTTCCAGCGTTGGAACAAGGTCGAAGTGGCGAACTCCAATTTCAAGGCTCCTTTGCTGATTCTCTCCGGTGTTCGTGCTGTTCTCGAGATACACTTCGCGGGCCGGAATGGAAGTCGTCTGCGCGCTGGCGAACATCACTGGTACATCCAACGTGTTCGGTGTATAGTCGACACGCGATATAGACGCGGGGGCGAACCGTTCACCGCTGTCTTCTTCTTTTGCAGTACGTACGAATGGTTCTTGCGCCGATATACCTCCCGATTGAGAGGATTGAGTGGCTGGTCTCTCTCTGCGCGCCAGGACCCCACTCATATCTCCTCCCTGGTGCGATGTTGAAATTTCATCGAGATTGGTAAAGGACGTCGAACGCTCTATCGGAGATGGGGGAGCAACCTTTTGCCGATGCACCAAAGCACTTTGAGGACCATGCCGTAAAGGTCCAAGGAGGGCCAAGAGGACGTTTATCGCCAGCACCAATCCAGAAAGCAATGGTAAGGGAAGAAACGTCGCGAGTGCATAACGCTGATCTTGTTTCTGAGTACCATTATCAGAAGATGCAACGGTAATAGCGGCAAAGACAGATCCTGTAAGACCATTAGACGGGATTATACTATCGGCCACTTCCTTCGCAATAGAACGAATCTTTAAAGCGGAAGCGAACTGATGCCGAAAGTCCTGGTTTGTCGTCAGTTGAGCAAACAGCACCATTTCATCCACATCGCTGGTAGCACCGTCTAAGTACGAATTGAGGAGATTATTGAAGTCGCGATCACCCATGGTTGACTCCTACATGTGGTGCCAGATACGTTCGCACATGGGTACGAGCACGCCAAACCTTATTGCGAAGGGCGTGTACACTGGTGTTGGTAATAGCCGAAATCTCTTCGTAGGAGAATCCTTCGATATCATGAAGGATATAGGCTTCGCGAGAGCCATGGTCGAGAACTTCCAACGCCTTCGAAAGGAGGTCACGAACCTCGTTATCTGGTGACGATGTTGTTGGACAATGTGGTTCCATGGCAAGGTCTTCCAAACGGATTAGCTGCACGCGCTTTGAACGGAGTTTCATGAGGCACGCGTTACGTGCGACGGTGAAGAGGTAACCGCGAACATTGTCGACGACAACAGATCCGGATACACCAGCTTGATGAAATTGTATCCACGTCTCCTGGAAAGCATCGGCGCCGTCGTCAACACTCCCAAGGAGACGCTCACAATAGTGAAGAATACGCCGGTTATGCCGTTCGTAGAGCTCGGCAAATGCCTGAAGCGATGAGGCACTGGTCAAGAGTGTAAACAGTGCCGCATCGGTTTGTTCTCGGATGGAAGGATTCACGAATCCAAATTGCGAAAGAAGGATGTTCTAACCTAGCTCAATGTCTCAATTTCACTCAGAACTCATTGGTAATGCAAGTGTAAACACGGTAGATTCGTTCGGAATGCTGGCTACCGAGAGATTACCTCCCATCGACTCTCCATGCGAACGGCTGAGGAACAAGCCTACTCCTCGCGCATCTGGGTGCCGGTGAAAGGTCTTGTACAACCCAAAAACTTTGTCGCCGTGTCGCTGTAGATCAATTCCCTGACCATTGTCCCGAACATTCAAAAACCACCACGAATCCGTGATATGCGTTACGCACTCAACAACGCACTGTCTGTCGGGTGAACGATACTTGATGGCATTCGAGATAAGATTGAAAACAATGCTCTCAAGGTATATCTCGTTGGCCATTACAAGTGGAGCGGAATGGATGTTGGTTATGATTTGGGCACCAGAATCATC
>JALOMA010000126.1 GCA_025455735.1 Candidatus Kapaibacterium sp. | reverse complement strand
TTATCCACACACGTGTGGACAACTAGGAAAGAAGGTCGGGATTGAATCTGCGTTTCTCTGGTTCGCGCTCGCCATCGCGAGGGCTATCGCCGGTCTCCTCATGAGTAGACTCATCAATCGTCGCACCACCGTGATGATCCGGGCCATCAATAATCGGCAGAGCGGCCTCACGTTCGGGAAGCAAATCGACGGTCTCTTCTGCAACGGCAGGCGACGTGGGGTGCTCCGACACAGCATCCGACGTGGAGTCTTCTGAGGGAATGTCTCCTAGCTGTTCACGATCGCCTGCAACACGGGCGGGTTCTTGCGGCGTCTGCTCGACAGCGACGGAGAGCCCGTCACCGACAAATGTCTCGTCGACGGCTTCTTCGTCCAACACAACCAACGCTTCAGTCATGGCGTCACGAACAAGTGTCGCGGCTTTGCCATCGTTGTCAGAATCAAGGGCCTCAGCCGCGCTTGGATCACCGTGTTCGTCAACCTGATCGCTCTCGGTTATGTCCATTCTGCCGGCCATGTGATACGCTTCATTGGCATCAACCACGGCATCGAGTGTAGCGTCTTCGCGATGCGATTCCTGAGCAGCATCATGTTCCCAGGCACCAGGTTCAGGGTCGTCGACCAGCCCCGCTTCTGCTTCGTGTTCCATTGTATGGTGCCAATAAGCACCCGACGTTGCGCTTGCATCAGCGGAGTCGCTGTCTTGAGCCGAGGCCCCTTTCCCGGCATCCAGCAAGGCCGCAATTTGTTTTCGAAGTGTTTTGTGATCGGTTTTAATCACGAGTGTTTCGTCCATATCCACGAGAGTGGTCGTGGTTTTGATCAGCTCATCGATTTCTCGCAGTTTGGGAAGATCGGAAAGGGAGTTCAGACCGAAGATGCGGAGGAACTCATCACTGGTTCCATAGAGCAGGGGTTTGCCGACTGTTTCGGAACGGCCAACCATGGCAACCAATTGTTTTTCGACGAGTGAGTTGACGACTTCACTAGAGTTCACACCGCGAATAGCTTCAATTTCAGCCTTCGTGATTGGTTGTCGATATGCGACGATAGCCAATGTTTCCATTGCGGCAGCTGTAAGACGTTTCCTACTGCGTGCTTTCAGCAAGCGCTGGACGAGCTGACCATGCTGTGGCGTAGTTGCGAACTGATACCCTCCTGCGATTTTAACGATGCGGAATGGGCGATCGGTTTGTTCAAGGTCATCATTGATTTCGTCCACCAATTCGTCAAAGTACCCTGATGGCACGACGAACGGCTTGCGCTCGGGCTCGGGAACGGCGATTTCATCGCTTTCAAGGGGGAGTTCCTGTTGGCCTGGACTATTTTGGGTTGGATCCTCGAGAACGAGGATTCGATGCATGGAGCGCACGGAAAGCGGATCATCGGAGGCGAAAATCAAGGACTCCAACGCACGGCGTTGATCATAGCGATCGAGGGTAAAGAAATAGGGAACGTCGAGTGAATCAACGGATTCCTGTTCTATGGGTTCATCCATTGGTTGGCTCTTGTGGGTCGGTGGGTAAGGAGTCTGTCGGGGGCGGAATCACATGGCCCTCGTTGTCTTGTCCATCGTTGGTAGGCTCTTGCGATTCTTCTGTTCGTTTCACAACAAGAATATCATCAAAGCCTTCATCCTGCTGTATACGGATAAAGCTGTTCTTTGCCAGTTCAAGGAGGGCAAGGAATGTAACAACGATGTGAAGGCGGGGCAAACCAGTAATCAGTTCGAAGAACCGGATACTACCACGAACATTCAGCGTATGTACAATTTCGGCACTCTTTTCTTCAACCGTGATCGGGAACCGTGTAACCACATGTGGTTCTGGAGAATCCGGAGCACGGTCAATCGCACGCTTCAGGGCCTTCAGCAAATCGAACAGCGTGGCATTTCGGTAGTTGCCCGCTTCGGAGGCTTGCAGCTCTTCGGCCTCGAACAACTGCCGATACATGACGTAGCGTTGTTCGTCGGCTTGTTCAGAGAGTGACTCAGCTGCTTCCTTGTATCGTTTGTATTCGAGAAGTTTTTGAACCAGTTCAGCCCGGGGATCTTCTTCATCGACAACCTGCCCATCGGGCCCCGTACGAATATCACGAGGTAACAGCATCTGTGCCTTGATGCCTACCAAGGTAGCAGCCATCACAACAAACTCCCCTGCCAGCTCTAAATCGAGCAATTCCATAATCCGAACGTAGTCGAGGAATTCTTGTGTGATGGACGAAATGGGAATGTCGTAGATGTCAATTTCATCACGTTTGATGAAGAATAACAGCAGATCCAAGGGTCCCTTGAAGTTCTGCAGTTCGATACTATACATACATCAAACCTCCGTTCCATTGGCTACATGGGCCAGATTTCCGGTATACAGTCTTGGCACACGTGCAGTAACTGAAGTCGTGATCTCGTAGGGAATGGTGTTTGCCCATGCAGCGAGTTCGCGCGCATCGATATCTGTTGGAGGGGCGCTGTTGTCGTACCCCTTCCCCAAGAGCACAACGGGATCACCCACGGCGACATCTGCGTCACCAACGTTAACCATACACTCATCCATACAAATCGTACCAACGATGGGATAGCGTTGGCCGTTAATCAGACACTGAGCCTTGCCTGTAAGTACACGTCCGTATCCGTCACCATAGCCGATTGGAATCGTAACAATCGTGGTGTCTTCCGTGGCATACCACCGCCTACCATAACTGACACTCTCCCCCGCTGCGATTCGACGTGTAGAGAGCACATTCGACACGAGACTCATGACGGGACGCAGTGGCAAACTATCGGACGGGACCGAGCTATAACCATACAGCGAAAGCCCAGGCCGAACCATAGTAAACAAGACATCCGCGGGGTGCCAAATACCACCCGTGTTGGCGGCATGGATGTGCGGGAATGTGATACCAGCGGCAGTACAGGCTTCCAAGACACCTACAAACCTCTCAACTTGTTCACCAATGAAGCCACTTTGGGAATCGTCAGCTGTAGCAAAGTGCGTGCAGATACCCTTGCAGTCCACCCCGGGTAGCTCCTTCAACAGCAAGATGGAATCCACTGCTTCATGCGACAGGAAGCCTTCTCGGTGCATTCCCGTGTCAATGTAGACATGCACGTCAACACGACTGGATGATGATTGAGCAACCTCGGACAAGCGAAGCGCCTGCGGGACATCGCACACGACAACTTCCAGGCCTAGGTCCACGACGGCGGCCGCTTCATGGAATTCGGTAGGTGTGAGAACCATGATCGGTGAAGCGATACCATGACGACGGAGGGTAACCGCTTCATCAACAAAGGCAACCCCAAGTACATCAACACCACAGGCAAGGAGAACACGGGCAACCTGCACCATGCCATGACCATAGGCATTTGCCTTGACCATACCCAGCAGGCGTCGGTCACCAACGCGGCGTCGCACCAAGGAGACGTTCCAAGCAAGTGCATCCGTGTCAATATGCGCTTGCGTACTACGCATGAAGACCGTGCTCCTGAGATTCCACCCATTCAAAGCGTCTTCGAATATCGGCGTGATTCAACCCGGCACCCAACGCGCAAATCAGTTTTATCCTAGCCTTTTGTCCGTTCAGATAGTCGGCAAAAATCACGCCCGCTTCATAGAGGTGACGTCCTGCTCCTTCATAGGCATACGTGTGTTCGATGCGGCCAACAGGGCATCGAGAAACAAGTACGACGGGAACGTTTTGGCGAACAGCTGCCGCCAGAGCATGGAACACGGGTGGCGTTACATTTCCAACACCAAATGCTTCAATCACCAAGCCATGAACACCTGATGTCATGCAAGCCTGGATCAACGTATCATCCATACCAGCAAACAGCTTCAACAACGGCACGCGAACATTGACGTGCTGAACAGGGAACGTATCGGTATGAAGAGGTCGTCGATGAAAGAGAAGATGACCATTCGTAATACGGCCGAGCGGGCCGAAGTCCTCACTGCGGAATGTGGAGAGGTCTTCGGTATCGGCTTTCGTAGTTTCACTTGCGGCGGTAAGCAGGCCGCCGAGACACACCAAAACACCTCGATCGACTGCACTGGGATGTGCGGCAACCAGGACGGCGTCGCGGAGATTGCGAGGGCCATCCCAGTCTGGCTCGCTGGAGTTGCGCATGGCACCTATGACGATCACAGGTTTTGACGTCCGCACTGAACAGTCAAGGAAAAACGCTGTCTCCTCGAGCGTGTCTGTTCCATGCGTGACGATGACACCGTGAACATCACTACGATCAACATATGACTGGACGATCGACGCGATTTCGAACATCCGGTGCGGTGTAATGTGGGGGCCAGGGAACGTGCCGTACTCATGAACGATGATGTCGGCATGGTTGTCGATCCCTGGGATTCGAGCAAGAATCTTGCCACCAGTCAGGCTGGGCACAACTCCGCCCCACTCCGTATCGAGTGTAGAGGCAATGGTGCCACCAGTAAAAACAATCACCACGCGCGGTCGAATAGCCATGACGTCCACATCAATGAATCATACGAAAATAGCCGCGGCACCCATCCCACTGGGCCCGGATTTTTCCCCACGTTGTTAGATTTGCCGTTCACCGAAGCAAAACCTTCATGATTCATACCCCACCACACCTCTCCCATTTGCAACCCTATACGCCTGGGCAATCTGCCGAGTCCGTAAGGAAGGAGTATGGGTTAACGGACGTGGTGAAGCTGGCATCCAATGAGAATCCCTTTGGCCCAAGCCCGAAGGCCCTTGCTGCAGCGATAACGGCGATGCAGAATGTTCACGTCTACAATGATGGAGGAGCAGCACTCCGCGAGTCGCTGGCGCTTCATCATGGCGTTCCTGCTAGCCACATCTGCCTCAGCAACGGGAGTGATGCGCTGATTCATCAGATAATGAGGACGTTTTTGCTTCCTGGTGAAACCGCCTTGGCTTCGGAAGGCAGTTTTGTGAGCTTTGGCATAGCTGTGACAGCCTCCGGCCACGAAGCACAATACGCGCCTCTTGGTCCAGGGTATCGATTCGATGTTGAGGCTCTTGCAGGTTCCCTCACTCCGCACACGAAAGTTATCTATCTGCCGAACCCGAACAACCCTACTGGGACACACATCGATCACGATGCCTTGCAGTGGTTTCTCGAACAAGTGCCGTCAACAACGTTGGTGGTTCTTGATGAGGCCTACACAGAGTATGCCAAAGACCTCGCACCCGAGACGTATTCGGATGGTACGCTCTTTGAGAGGGGCAACGTCATTGTCCTTCGCACGTTCAGTAAGGCCTTTGGTCTTGCGGCACTCCGCGTTGGCTACGCCGTTGGACATGCAGACGTCGTGTCGTGGCTCCAACGAACGAAGCTTCCATTCGATCCCAATGGTCCAGCCTGCGCAGCAGCTCAGGCTGCGTTGGATGACATTGACCATGTTCGCAAGACTGTTGAGGTTAATACGTCAGGGGTGCGTGTGCTGCTGGAAACGCTCGCGGAAAACGGTTACACTGCGTCGGCATCCGTTGCCAACTTCGTGTTTGTTGATCTTGGCTCACATGAGGCAGCTCGGCGTTTTCATGGAGCTCTCCTTCGCGAGGGCATCATCTCGCGACCACTCGCGGGATTCGGCCTTCCCCATTGTATTCGGATCAGTACAGGCTTACCGGATCAAACGGCACACGTGGCGGATGTTTTGTGTCGGCTAGCCCCAACCATTGTTCACGACTGACGGCCATTCTTCATGTCTACCAGCACAGCTCCCCTCGACCACGCGACAACGACAGATTTTCTGCCGATAAATGGAACGGACTTCATTGAGTTCTACGTTGGCAATGCGAAGCAGGCCTCGTACTTCTATCGTGTTGCCTTCGGCTTCAAACTGATTGCTTACGCAGGGCCAGAGACAGGCGTCCGTGATCGTGCCTCCTACGTACTGCAGCAAGGGAAGGTCCGGTTCGTGTTTACGACGCCTCTCCATCCCGACTCCGACATCAACCGTCACATTGCCCTTCACGGCGATGGCGTCAAAGTCCTTGCGTTGTGGGTTGACGATGCAGTGTCAGCCTGGCAAGAAACCACAGCACGTGGTGCCGTTTCCGTCCAAGAGCCAACAACGGTAACGGACCAGTTTGGCTCCGTTACTGTTGCGTCGATCCGTACGTATGGCGACACCCTTCACACGTTCGTAGATCGCTCGCAGTATTCAGGGCCATTCATGCCGGGCTATGAACCGGCCGAAGATGGCTTTACGACCGAGCCCGTTGGACTGTTATACGTCGACCATTGTGTTGGCAACGTCGAACTAGGCCGTATGAACGAGTGGGTAAAGTTTTATGAGGACGTCATGGGATTCAAACTCCTGTTGACGTTTGATGACACGGATATCTCAACAGAGTACACTGCCCTAATGTCCAAGGTAGTCTCAAATGGAACGGGATACATCAAGTTCCCAATCAACGAGCCTGCGGAAGGAAAGAAGAAAAGCCAGATCGACGAATACCTCGAGTTCTATCATGGGGCAGGCGTTCAGCACATCGCTATTGCAACACACGACATCATCAGCACAGTATCGGAGCTGCGGAAGCGCGGAGTCCAGTTCCTTACCGTACCGGAAACGTACTACGAGGACTTGCTTGAACGCGTTGGAGCAATCGACGAAGATCTAGGTGCCCTCCGGGAGTTGGGTATCCTTGTTGATCGCGACGATGAAGGCTATTTACTGCAAATCTTCACGAAGCCCGTCGAAGATCGTCCTACGCTGTTCTACGAGATTATTCAGCGAAAAGGAGCACGTAGCTTCGGCAAGGGGAACTTCAAGGCCCTGTTTGAAGCTATCGAACGCGAACAGGCTCGTCGTGGCAATCTGTAATTATCGCAACTAGTTCATCGAGTAGTAATCACTCTCACCATTTTCGGAACCTTGTATGGCTTCTGCAACTGCCGCCAAACGCGGAGCGAAAGCACCGGCAGCGGGTATACCCCACGGCTCACAGCCGTTTCTTCAGTCGGTCAATGAGTATTTCGATAAGGCAGCCACCCTACTGCCCCATTCCAAGGGCCTTCTTGATCAAATCAAGGTGTGTAACTCCGTCTACTACATGCAGTTCCCCGTTCGCATCAACGGTGAAATCCAAGTGGTAGAGGCATGGCGTGCTGAGCACTCGCACCACAAGCTTCCGTGCAAGGGCGGAATTCGGTACGCCGAGACCGTCGACCAAGACGAAGTACAAGCCTTGGCCGCACTCATGACATACAAGTGCGCTGTGGTCGACGTGCCCTTCGGCGGCGGCAAGGGTGGTATTAAAATCAATCCGAAGAAGTATACCGTCGAAGAACTTGAACGCGTTACACGGCGCTATACCGTTGAGCTGATCAAGAAAAACTTCATCGGACCTTCCGTCGACGTCCCTGCACCCGACTACGGCACAGGACCTCGCGAAATGGCATGGATTGCCGATACATACACTGCCTTTAATGGTCGTGAAATTGATGCAATTGCTTGCACGGTGAATTAACAGCTTTGAATTACAACGTTCAAACATTATTTACTTAACCATGCCATGCTAGCCAAACAGACGAACCTGCCGGTGTTTATTGTTATGCTGCCGCGGTGACTAAAACAC
>JALOMA010000125.1 GCA_025455735.1 Candidatus Kapaibacterium sp. | reverse complement strand
TTTGGAATAATTCATAACTGCAGTACATCTTACCCAAGTAGCCAATTTAACTAGTTCTGTTAACATGCTTAAGGAAATCTAAACAGGTGCAACACGCACGCATGCGCGTGCGCGCGCGAACACACACACACACATACATAGTTCACCTGACATACTTGTGTGCTTGGAGGTCGAAATGCTGAGATGTCCAGATTATGCCTTTGCTTGAACGCATAGATAGCTTGTTTTTCCGCCTGCACCTTGACAATGCAATCATCACAATGACACGAATATCAAGTTACATGAACAACTAAGACTGTCGAGCTGCAGCCGGTATTGGTAATATTTTACAGCGTGGCTTAAACCAGAGAACCAAGTCTCAACATCACTGCCGCTGTTTCTATGTGCACGGTGATAACTGGCTTCTTCGTGACAGTTTTAATAGCACGGCTTATAACTGAGAACTATGGTACCTATAGTACCTACGGTACCTATGCCGCCTATGGTCAGATGCGCTGGCAGCTTTCCGAAGCGATAACGGTTTCCGGGGGCCTGCGCGCTACGATTATTTCTCTGCGCAGTAGTATCAGCGATTCTTCCGTGTTCCAACTGCCAGTCCGAACAATCTCGACGAACCCATCGGCTGTAACTGGTTCGATTGGTGCAGTGTGGCGCGTTCACGAGATGGTGTCCATATCCGCCAATGTCGCCACGGGGTTTCGTGCTCCAAACATCGACGATGCAGGCAAGGTCTTTGACTCGCAGCCCGGCAACGTCGTTGTTCCAAATCCTGGCCTTGGCCCCGTCCAGGTCGCGACGTATGAAGCAGGCCTCGCGGTGTTTCCCCTACCGAACTGGCAAATCGATGTGCGAGCGTTTACGTCACACGCCTCGAATCTCATCGTGCAACGACCGTTTACTCTCAATGGTCTCGATTCTATCGACTACAACGGTACACCGTCTGCCGTCACTGCCATGCAGAATGTGGGTCAAGCAAGTGTCAGAGGTGTTTCGTTCACGCTTGATGGTTCCATCGAAACGGTCAACTTCCGTGCCACAGCAACGATTGTTGACGGCCGTGATATAACCAACGACCTTCCCCTCCAGCATGTTACCCCTGCTTTCGGAATGCTTCACGTTGGCTGGCGTCCGATGGACGGACTGTTGATTCAAGCCGAGACACGCTGGTCAGCAGCGTGGACGATGGCCAATATCTCACCCGTAGAAGCCGTGCTGAATGTCAATTATCCTGCTGGTGGTCTCGTGCCGTGGACGATTGCATCCGTGCGATTCATGTGGGATGTGGTACCGTTCCTCACCTTGTCGGCTGGTATTGAAAACATGTTTGACCTTCAATACCGCCCGGCACAATCCGGTATCAGTGCTCCGGGGCGGAACGTTATTCTTGCTGCACGTACCCGCCTCTGACCCCTATCACCTGAGCAAGCCCCCTTTAGTTTTTGGAAGGGGGCCTTGCCACACCTCATGGCCCCTAGGATGCTCTCAGTCGAAGAAAGCCCACGTGACGGATAAGCGAAAGTTACCCCCGTAGGCAGGGTGACCCTCTACTGTCGAAAAGGGTTGATTGAGGATATTCTCGTACGAAAGGCGCACGGAAGCATTGCCCACATTCGCTACGAGCTCAGCATCCAGGCCATTTGTTACCCAGGCTCTTGTTCGTGTTCCACGAACGAAACGCCATGATGTCGGAATAAACCGGTCCAGCGTTGTTGGAGCAAACACGATGCCTCGAAGTCCGATCTCAACCCATGAAGGGGCAACATTGTATCGCCAACGCACGGAAAGTTCGCCTTGCAGGTCAACACTCGAGGATGTTGAGGTACGCTCAGCTCGTATTACGGGGATCCAATACAACGACGCGAGAGCGAATCTACCTCGAACCAAAGCACCCAGGCGTGTCTCCACTGGTCCGTTTGTTGTGGTCACGCCAAAGGGTAGTCCACCGGAGGCAACGGGCACCACAACTGACTGATGAGCATCACCGGTAAGCCGCATCCAAGCGGCGGCACTCCACCATCCCGTGGACAACGTTTGCCGAACATCAGCCAGAAAGAGTGTATGTCGTTCCGGATTCACGACACCGTCAACAGCCGATGTCGGCACGTCTGTCGTTGATGCGTCTGCACGCAGTATCAACGTAGAATCCACGCTCCACACCAAGCCAGCACCTATTCCCGGTATGGCCGTTCCATCATCGGACCTGTCGAATCGTGAAGCTCCTCGAAACGTCAGGTGCCTGCCAATGGGCACATCAAGATGGGCAAATGCCGAAACACGCGTATCGTTTCCCGCCTGTGCCCACAATGTACCGCCATGTTCTGCATGGTCGGCGGCAACACCAAGCCGTATGGTGCCAAATCCTGTCCTTTGGTTGTATCGAACGAGAATGCCACCGGCCCCACCAACAGAGACATTCCCGAGGAAGTCATCCTGCGTTGGTACAAGTGTGCTGTCTCGAAGGCGCAGGAGCGAAGTATAGTCATACCATACCGTGGCGGAGATGGACGAGCTACTATCCGATAGCCGATGAAGCGCAGTCAGCGCGATGTCGTGACGTCGTGTCTCATCCCTAAGGTTTGCATACACGGGAATCGCTGATGCAGTCGATAGCGAGGCCCCTTCGACGTCCAAACGAACGCCACCCCAAAGATCCGAGTTGTGGCTCGTCGATTGGTGAACGAAAGCAATCGAGGTACGTTCCGATGCCGTGTATCGTACCTGCGTGCGAAAATTCCACGCGTCGTAGTCCGTACGTGCAAACTCTCCGAGGGCGCCACTGCGACGCACACCCATGGTGATGTTCAGATTTGGCGCAATGTTCTGCGACGCAATGACGTCCGTTGCTATGAAGTCACCAACGCCCTGACTATACCACCAGCGGAAGTATGGTGTCGGGCTGGACAATTGTGCCTCTTGTAGCGACAGCACAGTTAGTCCGGGCGATGCTGCCAAGCCAATTGCTTCGGAGCCAACCAAAAGCGAGACACGTTCAAGTCCTTCCATCGATAGCAAGTCTGCTTGCATCGACTGCGTCCATGGGTCGGCGAGTCTTCTCCCTTGATGCATCCAACGGAGGTCCGCAATGCTAGCGCCATACATGCTAATTCCGTCACTCTGTCCGAAACCTCCAAGGAGAACTGGGAAGGCGCCTGATTGTCGTGCAAGAAGCTCCGATAGACCACGATACTGCGTATGATAGGCATCACGTTTGGTAATCTCCAACGTCACATTGTCGAGAGGCAATGGATCTGGACGTCCCAGACCGGTATCAATGGGATGGAATACGTCCTTTGGCGTTGGGATAGAAGAGGAGTCAGGCATGGCGAGTGCATGCGTTGCAGTAATCACAAGTCCAACGCACAGGATCAACAAACGAAAGCAGGCAGGTCGAAGACCTGCCTGCTTGTCAATTCTTGATCGGCGGAAGAGCGTCATTCTGTGGGTGTATCGGCTACCTCGTGTGCGCCTTCTTCCGTTGTCTCATCATCATCATCGCGTGTCACCGTTGTGATATCGGCAATGGAGTCGCCTTCATCAAGGCGAATCAGCTTGACGCCCTGTGTATTTCGACCTAACTGTCGAATATCTCGTACGGGTTGTCGGATGAGGATGCCATTGGTGGTCATCACGACAAGATCTTCGATGTCGGTAACCTCGAGGATTGCACAGATCTCGCCAGTCTTTTCCGTGACGTTCATGGCAATCACACCTTTGGCACCCCGCTTCGTCATGCGGAAGTCTTCTACTTTCGTCCGCTTTCCATAACCATTGGCACCTACAACGATAACCTGGCTGTCTGCATGACGAACTGCCGTAAGCGAAATGACGGAGCCACCTTCTTCGAGGGAGATACCACGAACACCTGCTGCCGCCCTTCCCATCGGGCGTACGTCAGACTCATGGAAACGAACGGCCAATCCAGTGGACGCTCCCAGGAGAATCTCGGAATTACCATCGGTCAAACGAACGCCGATCAACCGGTCGTCATCATCAAGATTGATGGCAATGATGCCGTTCGATCGAACGTTTGCAAAGTCGCCAAGAGGAGTTTTCTTGACTGTTCCGCTCTTCGTCGCGAAGAAGATGTTGAGCTCTTGTTCGAAGTCCGTTACAGGGAGATATGCCGTAACCTTCTCATCCGACTGTTTTTGAATCACGTTGGCGATCGACCTACCCTTGGCGTTCCGCGAACCTTCGGGGATATCGTAAACCTTGACGCGATAGACTCTGCCACGATCCGTGAAGAAAAGCAGGTAGTGATGCGTCGAGGCTCGGAAGACGTGTTCGACATAGTCGTCATCATAGGTGCCCGCACCGCTAACGCCTCGGCCACCCTTCAGTTGACGCCGATAATTGGTGACGGCCGTCCGTTTAATGTAGCCGTTGTGGGAAATCGTGATGATCACCTCTTCATTGGCAATCATGTCTTCGATCGTGAAATCGCGAGCGTCGTGGACAACGTGCGTCCGGCGCTCATCACCATGCTTTGCAGCAAGTTCCGTCAATTCGTCCGAAATGATCCTCATTTGCAATTCCGGGCTGGCGAGAATCGAACGAAGCCGTTCTATCGTTTCGATAATCTCGCGGTACTCGTTCTGAATCTTCTCGCGCTCCAGGCCTGTAAGACGCTGAAGTCGCATGTCCAGAATAGCCTTTGCTTGGATTTCGGATAAACCGAACTTCGATTGAAGACTCTCCGAAGCCGTCTGGACGTCCTTGGAGGCTTTGATGGTTTTGATCACCTCGTCGATGTTATCGAGAGCGATGATAAAACCTTCCAAGATGTGGGCGCGCTTCTCAGCAGCGTCAAGATCGAACTGGGTCCTACGGACAATGACTTCGTTACGATGCTTGATGAATTCCTGCATCATCTCCTTCAGCGTGAGGATGCGGGGCCGTCCTTGAACGAGGGCCAGCATGATGACGCCGAATGTTACCTGCATCTGAGTGTGTTTGTACAGGTTGTTCAGGACAACCATAGGCACACCATCGCGCTTTAGTTCAATGACGACGCGAAGCCCATCACGGTCGGACTCATCACGGATATCCGAGATATCCTCGAGTGTCTTTGCTTTTACTAGATCGGCAATCTTCTCAATGAGACCAGCCTTGCTAACCTGGAACGGTAGCTCAGTGATAACGATGCTCTCCTTGCCAGCCTTGTTTACCTCAATGTTCGCTTTCGCTCGCACGAGAATTTTACCCCGACCCGTCGTATACGCCGACCGAACACCCTCATAGCCGTATATGATACCTCCTGTTGGGAAATCAGGCGCGCTTACGTAACGCAGGAGTTCTTCATTGGTGATGTTAGGGTCGGTAATGACAGCATTGATGCCATTTACAATCTCTCGAAGATTATGCGGTGGGATGTTCGTTGCCATGCCAACCGCAATACCATTTGCTCCATTGACTAGAAGGGCGGGAAGGACGGTGGGAAGAACCGTTGGCTCTTCTAGTGAATCGTCGAAGTTGCCGCGGAAGTCAACAGTATTCTTGTCAATGTCGCGAATGACTTCCATCGCGAGCGAGCCAAGACGGGCCTCAGTATACCGCATTGCCGCAGGAGAATCGCCATCAACCGAACCAAAGTTTCCTTGTCCGTCCACAAGGAGATAACGCATGGACCATGGTTGTGCCAAGCGTACCATGGCATCATAGACGGCGCTATCACCATGCGGGTGATACTTACCCAGTACTTCGCCGACGATACGTGCACTTTTCTTGTAGGGGCGGTTGGGAAGCATCCCGAGCTCGTACATCGCATAAAGGATGCGCCGGTGTACCGGTTTCATGCCATCTCGCACATCAGGAAGAGCGCGAGAGACAATAACGGACATGGAATAGTCCAGGTACGACGATCGCATCTCGTCCTCCATAAGGACGGGCAGAATTCGTTCGTTGTTGAATGCCATGGAAGATTTGGTTGGTGTCGTCAGTTGGGCCCCAGTGCTGCGTTGGAGCCCCTTGAATCCTGCAAAAGTACGAAATCCTTATGGCATGCCAGGGGCTTATCGAACGATCAGAAAGGATCCTGTTCTCGATACGTCAACATCATCCTCAAGCTCTACGCGGTAGTGGTACGTACCGGTTGGAAGGGATTCTCCCGAGGTCGATCTTCCATTCCATTGTACGTTCGTCATCCCTACGTTAAGGAGTACATCCAACGTGACGATCTCTCTTCCGTTGTTGTCGGCAATGATAAGTCTAGCAGGTGTAGGAGCCCTTCCAGCGTGCTCAATGTTGAATTGAACAGGACCAGTTGTTGGTTGTGGAGTTACAAAAACGCCAGAAACGGCTGCGGTCGGTGAAACGTTAAGAGCAACCGTTACCGTGTCCTTATTGCCAGTAGCGTCTTCGACACGAATGAGGAGGTTATTCCGCCCTTCATCCAAACCATATCGAAACTGCATTGCTGCTCGCACATGAGGTACACTGGCACCGAACCGTTCCAAGGCACGACTCGTTGGCATGAACTCCCAGTTCTTGACCACGGCCGGACGCATTCTGTCACCATTGAGGAAAACACTCATGCGCGTGGAATCACCAATGGGTAGGCTTGAGTTATCGGTCATCAACACGTGGATAAGGGGCTCTGGAGCCGCATACGTGGACCCATCGACGCGGTTTCCGTCAACAAATACAAGGACGCCAGGTGGAACGGAGTCCTCACGCAGGGGCAACGTTCGTATGACTGCATTGTTGAAGGTATAGAGTTCTGTTGCTGCCCGACCCGGATTGACGCTCACCCGGAGAATCCCAGTGGTATCGAGCGTTGCCGTGGGTACAAGGAGACGTGCCACGATGGTCTCGTCACTCCGTAAGACTCCTACGCTTCCTTCTCCTGAACGCTCGAGAGACATCTCCGACGGTCCTGTTTCCGCCACGATGCCTACAGGTGACGCATTTATGGTACGGTATAGATTTCGTACGGAAACGTCCGCCACGACAGTATCCCCGCGAAGTGGTTGTTCCGGGCTAACGTTCACATCCTGTACTGCCCATTCCCCTGCTGGTGTGAACGTTGCCCACACGTCTGTAATCCCCGGTTGGTCTTCACCTGAGTGAGGAATGATGGTAGAACGGACATAAACCTGGGGCCATTGCTTGTGCCCACTCGTGCTGATCCAAGTGCCGATTCCACCATCAATACTGTCAAGAACGCTTTCGTTTCCGTTACGATCGATGCCAATCACGTAGCTGCGGATGTTCTCTTGGTCGCTATTGCCACGTACGACGATGCTATCCCAATGTGAAGCAGGCCCAAAGGTAGCCGAACGAGCGGACGATGGCCCAGGCAACACAGGAATGGCTGTATCGATAACAACCATCGAATCTGGCGCATTCTTTGCTTTTTCAATCGCTTCTCCGGGCCGAAGTCCTCTGCGTCCTATCATGGCAAAACTTGCACTTTCCCGCAGCGTATCAATCGCAGCCGACCCTAAATCGCGTAGGAGCGAACGAAGTGTATCAATGGTATTGCTTTGATAGAAGGCTGAGAATGACTCTAAACTTACTGCAATCAGGACCCTTTCATCTGTGCGAATACTATCGCGTAAGTAGCTCAAGCATTCCGTCATCACGAGGAATACTATCATTATCGGGAACAACAAGAATGTTGAATCCACGGAAGTACGAATTGTCTGCATAGACCTCGTTCCCGACCTTCATCAGAAGTGTCGGATCCGATTGGAGATTCTCCGTCTGGACCCCTCCACTCTTGAGAAACACTCTTGTCGTAACCCCCTGAACGCGCAGCGTATCGCCAATCACAATGGTTCTGTCAATGGGAAGCATACGCCGAGCTGGAACAGACGCACGTACCTGTTCATTTTGAACAACAAACGGAATCCACACCGTTGTCGCATTCCCTTGAATGTCTCTTCGTTGAACCGAGGCCCCCAGCCAATATGTTGTCGATGGTTCGAGGATAACGGGTACGGTCCAGTCAACGATTCCTTGATCCAACGTTATCTCATCGTCCGTCGAGGCCACAACAATACTATCAGGATGCTGGGAAGGGGCCTTGGCAACCATAAATGCGTACTGAGACGGACGTCCGGCATTGGGGTCAAGAACACGAACACGTGCATTCGTTGCAGGCAAAACCCAGTGTGGCTGTGGTTCAATGGCAACAAGTGAGTTGCTAAGGACATCGAATCGAACTTGGACGGAGTCATCGGACGTAGGCTGGTGAACCGACGCGTCCGGATCTACAACGACAAGCAGATTGTGTTCCCCTAACATCCCAGCAATGGGAAGTCGTACCTGAACGAATCCGCTGGCACAGAGTCCGTCGTTAAGGACTGTGCGCGTTGTGTCCGTAATTCCATTCCAGGTCCTAAGAAAAAGTACATCCACTGGACGTTGGGAACCCATGCCAGCATTTCGAACAGAAACAGTTACAACGGCAGAGTCATCATCTTCATTGAGCTGTCGGTCCCCCATCATATCGCGTAGATCAACGTCGTCGCGTCTGATATACGGAGCAACGGCAGTATCCAATCGAATGGACGTCAGAGGATCGCCAAGCAGGTTCTGTTGCATGACTGTATTTCGGCCATCGAATCCTGGCCGCGTGCCAAACGTTGCCTTTGCCGCGTAGAGAATATCTCCAACGCGACGTAAGCCACCATCACGCATTGCTTCGTGGACGGTATTGTGGAGTTCTACGATAGTTGGAATGAATGCCCACCCCGTAGAACCAATGGCTGCTACGAAGCCACGGTTTGCTTCCGTGAGATACGAAGCGTTTTTGCACTGTGTTGAAGGGTTCGAAAAAGCCCCCGTTTGACATGCATAGGTCACCAAAACACCATACTTACCTGTATTGTCTAGATCCGTAGGCTCCCACGACGGTATCTCGAACAGGTCTGGAGCGCCATGGCCCAAGAAATGCAACATTTGAACGCCTGCATTGACGTTGCGTCGTATTTCAAATCCTGGGGAACCAACAACATCCTTTTTACAGATCGTTACTGTATCGATGCAAAAAGGTTTACCTGCGACGGTAAGCCCGGTACCGAAGGGATCTCGGAGCAGGTATTCGTAGATGTAACATAACTGATCGTTATCCCTGTCGCCCCCGCCAACATAGACCATACGTCTATTCCATGGTTCGAACGGGCGCTCATCATGGGCGATAATTTTCGAGACGTGGGCTTCAGCTTCGGCAGCAGTCATTGCGGGGATTCGGCCCACAACGAGCTCTGGCATGGCTATGTCGTTAGGATCGTCAAGGAGCCCATACCAATAGTCACTGGAGGGTCTACCATATGTTGGCACTTGATTGGGCCGCCTGGAATTGGCGTTGCCACCACGGATGGCAAGTCTTGGATCCCACGTTGCATTGCCAACAAGGACGAAACGATGATCAAGTTCAGGCAGAACCTAGTCTTCGCCGACATTGACCCAACAAAATTAATATAGCTGGTAGAACGCAAATAATCCATTGGTCAATAAGGGCTAAAGAAACTACGATAGGTGCTTTGCCTTACAGTTCAAGCATGCAACTATAGGACCATCGGTCGGGG
>JALOMA010000124.1 GCA_025455735.1 Candidatus Kapaibacterium sp. | reverse complement strand
TGTATGGTGTCGACCTGATGTCCGAAGAGTTCTACCATGCCCTCCAGCAGTGAATCTCCTTCGATTGCAAGACCTCCAGCTGGCTTCGTACGCCCGATTCAATTCGCCGCCTCGGTGGGGCCCTCTTCGGCGACTGTCGCTTCGGCCGCTCCTTTACCTACCATAACGGCGCAGAGTCCTACTATGCCGTCCGCGGATTCCGCACGGTAATCCCCCTGCTATAATGCCAGCTGCTCCCCATAGCAGCATTTGTAACGCAAAACGGTCAGAAGGATTCTTGATGCGACACTTCCGAACAATGCAGTCATGACACTCACCCTCCTGACCGATGAAGAGCTTTTTGCCCTGATTCGGAACAACGCCGATGAACAGGCTTTCCGGACCCTGTTCAAGCGCTATGACAAGCGGCTTTACGCCTACTGTCTTCGCGCGCTCGGTGGTCATGACGATGCTCAGGATATGTTCCAGTTGATTGCCATGACGGTGTTCGACAAACGTGCGTCCTTCACCGACGGCAGCGTGGCGGCCTGGATGTTCACGATTGCGCGAAACTTCTGCCTGAAGGCTCTCCGTAATCGGAAGCATACCGCAGAGGTGAACGACGACACCATGCCTCCCGAGGAGGATCGGTCCTACACTGGTGATGACTTCTTGCTTCGTGACGCGCTCCGGCAGGCTATCGCCAGCCTGCCCGAAGAATTTCGCGAACCTCTGGAAATGAAGTACTTCGACGACCTCGGTTACGAAGAAATAGCCGAAACCCTTGGTATCACCGTGTCCCTTGCCAAGGTACGCGTCTTTAGAGCGAAAAAGCTCCTACAAACACGACTTAACCCAATCCTGAACGAACTCCGATGACTAACGACGAACTTCTTGCCGGCTTCCTTGATCGCTCGCTGAGCGAAGACCAGCTTCTGGAGCTGGAAGCACGCCGCGCATCCTCTCCGGAGTTTGCGCAGGAGCTGCAAAACCTTATCAACCTGGAAGCTTCCCTTCCTGCGGCACGCCCAGCTGCTGCTGCCCCTGCTGCTTTTCTTGCTACCGTGGAGAATGCCATTGCTGCCAACCTTGCCACGACAGTGGCAACGGGTGCCGCCGGTGCAGGCCTGTCGTGGCTTTCAATTGCCGGCATCTCCGCTGCCGTGGTCGCCGCTGGCGTGGCAACGACGTTGTGGCTGACGCAGCCAGCGGAACCGGCCCACACCGTCACTGCTCCGCAGTCTGCCGTTCCTACCCTGGTACAACCCGCCCAACCACAGCCAAGTACCGTCGAGCAATCCATACCAACGCCATCCAAAGCCTCGACACCTCCAGTTGTTGAACAGGTACCTCCCTCCGTTGAAGCCCATGCGTCGGCCGAAAATCCGGCATCGGCAGAAGCTCGCCTGCGCCAGCGCTACGAAGCCGCAACAGGCTTGGAGCGTATTACCACTGGGCTGTCGCTGGCAGCTCGCGATCAGCGCAATGCTGTGACCATTCTTCTTGATGTTCAACACGTTGCCGATGCCGCCCGCATCACCAACTATCAGGCTATCGTTCGCGCTCGTCGTGCCGAACATGCCTCATCCATTGCGGAACGCAGCGCTCTCCTTCGCGAGGCCATTACGCTCGGTGAACAGGCATCCATGGATCCTTCCATGATTGCTTCCTGGAAAAAACGCCTTGCCGAACTGGCACCCTGACCCCCACTGTGATCATAGTCCATCCACGCGGCGGCTCTAGGGCCGCCGTTCTTCGTTTACGGTGGTAGACACACGCACGCTGCCACCCCACACCGTCTGCAGCAGGGCGGCGATTTGAGCGTCGCCTCCGGACAATGCCTCGATAGCATGGATGCCCGAAAGAGTGGCCGCAGGAGATGTTCCATCCGTAGAGGCAGGCCCGGTTATCACCCTCACCGCTTCCGTCCGTTGTAATGCTGGCTGTACACTGGCAAGGGGCCCTGCCGCCATAACGCGCACCACAGCGGGATCGCTGATGGCCAATCGGCCATCCACGTCCTGTACTTCCATGACGATCCGGATTGGTTGGCCAAGAATGCCTTGTGTGCTCAGGTTCTCGGCCATGTTCCATTCCAACCGCGCGGGAACTGCCCCGCCATCACGGAACACACGCACGGTGTCGGTACTCACCGTAGCAATACACTGCCACCGCACGACGCCAGCATCCGAGACAACGTCCGGTTCGATGAGAATCGTCGGCAGTGCCGTTTCCGTTATGGTGTCCCTAATGGTGACGTCCTTGATACGTTCGGCATCGCCCGACAATCCAACCACACTCCACAACGCTGGCTGATCCGTGACCTTCAGCAAACCCTCAATACGGATCGTACTCCCGCGCCCAAGACGACCCAACATGGCACGCACGGCACGAAGGCGGCGTTCTGCCAAGGCCATCCGAGTCGTACTGCCATCATGCCAGCCCACAAGCTGTACGGTCATAGGTGCCTGCCGTGCCCGAGCCGCCAACTCTTCGGGTACGGCGAACAATGCTGGACGCCCCGGAGAAGCCACATTGTACTCGGAACGAAGCTTGTCCGTACCCTCTAGAAACATGATGGCAGGCACCACACTGATGGTTCGGATGCGTTCGATACGAACGACCTTGAGGGCGGCATCCTGTACATCCGTGCGGTCTCCGATACGCACCCGTACCGATGCTTCGAGAACGGCTTCGGGAAGCGGAAGTGTTCGTTTCCAACGATTGGTCACTCGAATGACGGAACCATCCTGCTGGATGGATTGGCGGTCGAGGACAACGGAGCCTGTGCCTCCCAAAGCAGCCACCGTGACGGTATCGTTCACCACGATGGTATCCACGGCAACTGGTGGCGATACGGCAGGAGTGGTGTCCAGGAGAACCGGCAGAACTCCACGTGGCGTGGGCCGTGAAAGGTTGATGCGCAGGGATAGGCCAGCGTCCACCATCAGCGGTGCCCAACCGTCGCCGCTGCCAATGGAAGCCAGCACCTGCCGGAATCCCAGTCCGGGCTCCAACGCCAGCGCGTCGCCAATGGCTAGGGACGCCAATAGCCTGAGGGCAACCGAGGGCACGGCAGATGCTTGCACGGTACCAGCACCCGTTTGTTGCTCGATGCTGCCATCCGGAAGGCGTAGCCCTGGCGGATCCACAAGGCGCTGCCGCTGAACGGCACGCACTGCCAGAGGTAGGGTGGCACCCGCTGCAACATCGGCACGGAAGATGCCATGGATGGGTATACGCAAGAAGGCTTCGGCAGCAACCAGGGTGGTACTGACGTCGCGGACGTGGTTGATGGAGGCCAGCACGACGTTGTTGTTGACTGCAATGGGCAGCCGCTCCTGGGCCGTCGAACGTATGGTGCCCGGAGTGATGGCCAATCGTATGCCCACGTCAAGTGTGGACGTCAAACCCATGGTGCCATCAACGAAAAAAGACGGCAAACCTTCGGCAGTGCTGCTGAACGATGTCACCGGCGGCGTGGGCAAGCCCTGAATCTGCAAGGGCACGGTGGGGCTTATCAGAAGAGCACCCGACATGCCAGCCGCCATGGTCCACGGCCGCTCCTGGGCACCAGTGGTGGTCACTGTGCCGCAAACCAGGAGGAGGACGATACAAAGCGGACCAAGCCGCATGGGGATGGACATTCGTGCGAGGGTTGTTCGCACAAAGATACTCGCCTTATTGCACCACAAGATGCCGAACCATGCTCTGCAGGTATTCCCCTGTGCCGGCATGCAGGGTAAGCCGAAGGACATATGCCCCAGGAAGCAGGTTCAATCCAGGGACGGAGACGGTGAAGGTCGTCGTAGGCGCGCGCAGCTGGTTGCTGAAGGTGGCAACAACTCTTCCCACGGCGTCCACGAGAACAAGATGGGCCTGCGCAACAGTTGGCAGATCGGTAATCGTCACGGTGGCCGATTCCGTCACGGGGTTGGGCGCAATGGTGCAATTGACGGGCGCAGCCGAAAGGTATCGCGGCTGGCCGTTGATGTTCCAGACATTCGTAAGCAGCACCACCGTCGACGTCCGTTCGAGCGTGACGTTCGCTTCCGAACCGCCGTCAACAAAAGCGCTGGCCGAACGCACGAGGAGAGAACTTCTATCATTGTCGCCAGCGACGGCAACCATAACGAGGTCGCCGCGCCCTGATGCGTCGATGGGTACAATCATCCGGCACGTCATGGAGTCCTTGTCCGCAATGGCGTCAAGGCCCCCTACCGGCACAAGGATGGTAGGATTATACTGCAGGATGAAGGTAACCTGGGAGGTACCAGCCGATGCCCGAACAGGAATGCGCACGGTGTCGCCAATGGCCGCACGAATGGTGTCGGAGGCCTCCAGGGAGACAACGATCGTAGGTGGCGGCGGAAGGACTCCGATACCGGAGAGCTCGATGGTAATCGTATCGAGTGGCGTGAGAGGCATGGTAGCGAGGTACCGTGTTATGCGTACCCTGCTGCTGACGGGGCCTGCAGTGGTTGGTTTGAAGGAAATGACGACGCTATCGCGGAGGATGCCTGTGATGACCGTATCGAGAAAGAAGGGTGCCTGCAAGGCCGGCGATACTGTCCACCGGAATCGACCCGACTGCTGTTGACGGAAGAACCGTTCGGTGCGCAGCGCACTGTCACCAATAGCAACGGACCCGAACGCAAGGCGTGCCGTACGGGAGAGCGACAAGCCAAGGCCGGAGAGGCGGATGACGATACGGTCGACGTCGGGGCCGGGGCCCCGTTGGCGCACGAAGATGATGGAGTCGCTTGCCGGTCCGGATGCCAGTGGCATAAACCGCACCACGATGCGTGCTTCGCCGTTGGGGGCTCTCAGAACGTTGCCATCGAAGGTTGAAGAGGCAGCGTCCAACCGAAATGGCGACGAGGCATTTTCCACCAGGATGAAGTCCGGTCCCGGCGGCACATTCCTCAACCGGATGCGCTCTTCGCCACTCTCCTCGAGGCCAAGCACGAGTGGATCGAAGATGATACTTCGCACATACGTATCGGCCTGCATTGAACTGACGTTGAAAACGCAGAGTAGCAGGATGCCAACAAGGAATGATGGTTTCATTGCAGGGGTATAAACCGCGTGCATGGACTTCGTTACACTATCGGGCAAAGAGCGTGCAGGTGTCGGCATCCCAGACCAACCGTTCCACCGTGCCCGAGCCGCGCACGCGCACGCTGAAGCCAGCTGCGTGCAGCGTTGTTACGGCACGTCGAAGCGGAAAGCCCGTCACGTCGGGGCGTTCGGTATGGCGTCCACGCAGACGCTGTACGGAGAGCACGATCCGGGATTTGCGTTCCACCCGGCTGCCGGGCGGTGGGTATTGGCGAATGACGGGTCCCATGGATGTATCAGCCACGGACGATAGGCCAAGGCGTTTCAACACGGTGTCGGCGGCACCGGGCATCAAGCCACGAACATCGGGCACAACGACGGAGTCGGCTTCGGCACTGGCGGCCACTCGTTGGCGCGTTGTCTCATCGATGGACAGCATGGTAATGGTCTTCTGGACGATGCGCTTGAAGATGGGCGCTGCCGTTGTTCCGCCATAGATACTTGATGTTGGCCTATCGAGCATGACGATCATGGCAACACGCGGGGCATTCGCAGGATAAAACCCTACGAAGGATGCCGTATAGGCCTTGCGGCTGTACGTGCCTTCTTCCAGCTGCTGTGCCGTGCCGGTCTTACCGGCAATCCGAACACCGTCGATGGCGGCGGCGCTGCCCGTGCCGCGGCGCACAACGCCTTCGAGCATCGTCGTGAGCGCCTGCGCCGTAGGCTCGGAAACAACGCGGCGTACACGTTGCGGCTCGATTGTGCGGCGAGTAGTGCCGTCGGACTCCAGAACGGACCGAACGACGCGTGGCTGCATCATGACGCCACGATTGGCAATGGTCGCATATGCATTGACGATCTGCAGGGCGGTGGCACTCACTTCATATCCGTAGGACATGAAGGTCTTCGTTGTGACGTCGAACTCATGGGGGCGCTTCAGCCGCCCACGCACTTCACCGGGAAGGTCGATACCGCTGGGAATACCGAAGCCGAAGTCACGGACATACTTGTAGAACACGCGATCGTTCAGCGTTTGGGCAGCCGTAGCAAACACGACGTTGGAGGACTGTTCCATGGCTTGGCTGAAGGTGCCCAGGCCCATGGGATGGTCATCACGAACAACGTGGCCGAAGATGGTCGTTTGCCCATTCTTGCCATCGACCTGATCGGCGGGGGCCAGGCGGCGCTCCTCGAGCAAGGCTGCGGCCGTGATGGCCTTCATTGTGCTGCCGGGTTCGTACTGGTCCGTGATGCCATGGATGCGAATAGCGTCATTGCTTGCGCGATCCAGGCGTGTGGGGTCGAAGGACGGATAGGAAGCCATGGCCAGCACGTCACCGGTGGACGGTTCCAGGGCAATGACGGTGCCACCGGCGGCACCCGCGTCCCGGACGCCGCGTTCGAGTTCCTGTTCTACGACGCGTTGCAGTTCGATGTCGATGGTAAGCTGCAATGCCGCACCATGTTGCGGCGCCTTGCGTTCCGGGTTGATGCTGGGGCGCAGGCGTCCGCGGCCATCCCGTTGCATGACGACGAAGCCTGCCGTGCCGCGCAGCACATCGTCATAGTACAGTTCCAGGCCGCTAAGGCCCTTGTTGTCCACGTCCGTTGTGCCGATCATCTGTGCCGCAACGGGTCCATAGACGAAGTGGCGTTTGGGTTCTTCCACGCGGATGACGCCGGGATCGCGGAGGGAGGACAGGGCCGGAAAGAGTACCGTGTTGACGCCACGGGCCAGCCAGGTGAACCGCCCGTCTTCCTTACGGATGCGGTCCAGGTACCATTGTTTGTCCTTGCCATCGGCGGACGCCAGGAGGTCGGCCAAGAGGTCGGCATTGCGTACCATCGTGGGGTCGGCAGCGAAGGACGTGGTTCGCATCATGGTGGCCACATCGCGGCCATTGCGGTCCACCATCCTACCGCGTTCTGCCCGCAGTTCCACGCGGCTTTCATATTGCTTGCGCGCAATTTCCCGATAGTGCGATCCCTGTACCACTTGCACCCAGAAGAGTCGGCCAACGATCATCAAAAAGGCCGCGGCAAAGAACAGCACCAAGAGTCCGGCCTTCCATCGGATAGGCTCGTAGGGTTGCTGTGGGTTGCGTTTGTCGTCATCCATCATGGCGTCTGGGATTCCGGAACGTCGGGCACAACAATGGGCGCACGTGGCGGCGGAATCATGCCCAGGCGTTCCACGGCGATGGTGGTAATCCGTTCAGCGGACTGCAGGCGATAGATTTCCGAACGAAGGCTTTGGTTGACGGTCTTCAGGGAATCGACGGCGCGTTCCAGGTCCGTTGTTTCCTTGAGCAGCACATTGACGGCAATGACGTTGTTGACGAAGAGGACCGTAGTAGCGGCGCTGACGATGACCAGGGCGAACAGGCTCCACCGGTTCAGAAGCCGCCGCCGCCGAACAACGGCACGTGGTTCGGGGGCGGCAGGTGGTTGCGGGTCGGTGGTGCCGGGAAGTGTCATTTGACAAGGCCACCTGGACCAATCGGAGCATCCGATGGGCGCACCAGCGAGAGTGCGCCGCTGGCGTTGCTTGCGGCCAAGACCATGCCCTGGGACTCCAGGCCCATCAGCGTTGCGGGTTTCAGGTTGGCCACCACAACGATCGTTGTGCCTACCAGCTGTTCTGGGCTGTAGTGTTGGGCAATGCCGGCAAGAATCTGGCGGC
>JALOMA010000123.1 GCA_025455735.1 Candidatus Kapaibacterium sp. | reverse complement strand
CCACCGTGGCGGCCGCTATGCGATAGTCTTCCACGATACGCCCTTGCACGAGGTGTTCGCTAATGATGCGTTCCAATACCTTCGGAGTACAGGAATGGTACCATACATTATCGGGATGCACAACGGCTACTGGGCCCATCGCACATAGGCGCAAGCAGTTGGCCTTCGTGCGGAAGATCTTGCCGGGCACAGCCAGTTCAAGCTCGTTGAGGCGATCCTTCAGGAACTTCCAGGATTCTTCGCCGTCGTCGCGACTGCAACACTTGGGCGTAGAGGGGTCGGCACATAAAAAGATGTGACGCGTATGGCTGCCGATGCCAAGTTTTTCCGTTTTGTGTCGGAGCTTTTCTTCGTCGCCGTGATGTCCCATGCTTCGATTATCTGATATGGTGTTCCAACGCTGTACGCAGCTGTTGGGGAATGGACATGGCGCGCGTGGTAATACGATCCACACACACCGTCGTACAACGTCCCGTCATGGTAAGCACACCATCGCTGGAACGTCGCACCTGAAAATGCTGCTCGAAGGACGCTCGCCCGATATTCTCGATCCACAACTCGACGTCTACTTCGTCATCGAGCCGTGCTGGCGCCAGGAAATCGGCAGAATAATGCACGCGAAGAATCCATGCTCCCAGCGCTTCGATCCCGGCTTCACTGTATGGAAATCCACACGCACGCATCAGTTCCGTCTCTGCAATTTCATACAGGCGAACGTAGGAGCCAAAGTACAGGATTCCTGCCGGATCGCAGTCACTCCAGCGCACCCTGTCGTGAACAACGATCACGTCAGGCCCCCGTGGAATCTGCCGTCGGCAGGAAGACCGTCTCGTCGGCAACCTGCCATGCGGGATCAACGATGCACAGGAAGACGATAGGCTCCGGTGACGGATTCACCAACCGTTGTGTGGAGCCACCGGGAATGACAATACAGTCGCCACCCGTCACGGATTGTTGCTCGCCGTCGATCTCCATGATGCCGTTACCCTGCAGGATGTAGTAGACTTCATTCGTGGCAAGGGCATGCAGGTGCGAGGTCTGCCCTGCGGGCAGGATTGCATGGGCAAGCGAGTATCGCCCACCAAACCGGTGCTTGTCGGCATGGAGAAGTTCACGAAGAATCGTACCGTCTCCAGCAACAAATTCTTCACAGGATGCTAGTGATCGAACAAACACGACGGTGCCAAATAGTGAGTAGGAAGTTGTAGTCGATGCAATCGATGGAGGGCAGGTCATTCTCCTGCAATGGCCCCATCTTGAATACGAACGCCGGACGCCAGTACGGGCTACCGTGCCTCGGCTTTCCTGGTCAGGTGGGGCAATGCCCCGTCGCTACAGAGAGGGTCTCCTAGCGGGGGCTGGTCAACAACCGTGCCGTCGATGGCTTGTACGATTCAAGCATGGCCATCAGCTGTGCACGGCGCACTGATTCTTTGCTGGCGGGAAAATGCATGTTCAAGGTAAAGAGCTCAGCCTGGCCTTGGGCAATGCAATAGAGGACGACTTCAGGATCACGTGAAGGTGGTGCGGGATAGCGTAATTCCAGGATACGAACAGTTAACTCACCAGTGGAGAAGTCGGATCTCTTGACCAACGTCACGTCTGGATCATCATTTCGAAACGCGTTGATGGCGATGTTCGACACAGTATCCATATTGGACAACCCAACCTGAGACGTCATCATGAGTGTCGACACTTCGTCCGTATGGGAATACTCTCCATCAACAATGACGTCTCCATCACTTGGCAGTGCCTTCCATTGAGCAATATCAAGAGCAATGGTGCCACCTATCTTCGTTGCCAACCGTATGGTATCCGTATGTTGCGACGCACCGACGCCCAAGGGTATCCGCCCGTGCGCCCCCCGCGTCGGCGTCCATGTTCCCACACACAACCACATGGACATGACAACAAGCACGCCTGCCTGTCCCCAATGATATCCTCGCCTGGTGCCGTACTCTTTCACCGTACCGCAACTCCCACAGAAATCCTGGATGAAACGACCACGAACCGTTATGCCGGTTTCTTGTAGCTATTCAACACGGCGAGGAAGTCCGGCACGAATTCATCAATGAGTTCCTTTGCCGAATAACACGACAGAATGAAGACGCCATGCTTGTTGCTCGTAATTGCAACAAGATAACCAACGGGTACGGGAACGGACTCGGATACGGGCAGCTCGAATCGAATGGTCCTGAAACTTGAGCCGTTCACGACCTTGTCGGCCTGCTCTACAATCGTGCTCCCAGGATTACTTTCTTGAACGTCCTTGATAAAGCTCTCGGAATAGGCCGCGATCGGCGCAAAATTGGACTGCGAGGCAAGGGTCATGTAACCGTTGCCTGTGCTGTGATCAAATTGTACATCGGTGTTTGCCGAATGCTGCTGCTTGGAGGGGCGCCACATCGTTGTGTCCACCATGATAACTCCCGCAGACTTCGCAGCAAACTCCGCCACCGATGATGTGCGTGCTGCCGCCGGCGCCTTAGATGGTGCAGCTGCCTCTGTTTTTTGCTTGGAAGCAGGCTTGGACGCCTTGCCTTTTTGTACCGTTGCCGCAGGGTTGAGTAATGGTGACATCGCTACGGCGTGCACCGCCTTGTATGCACAGCCGATACAGGCATCCATGGATGCTTGTGGTGCTGTAAGAAGCACGACACTTGTAACAATCCAACCAGCAAGCTTTTTCATCGATTCTATTCCGTTGAGTGAGGGGCCATAAAAATACGCACCAGGCTCCGGATGGAGAGTGTGACGTAGATCAAGCAGGTGACGGCCATACCTGCCAACACCACAATCCGCGCTGGATGATCAACCACCTGCCCAGCCACCACTGGGAAGGCTCGTGGCACGTAGGCCGCCGTGCCAATCATACCCAGGAGCGCCAGAACCGATGCCACCGTACCCAACACCTTCTCTCGTCCCTCTCCCATGGGTAGCGCAAGAGCCATCAGGGCAAGTCCGAAGAAGGCAGCTACACCAGGACCTGACTCCCGGCCTACTACGATGCCACCTGTCCCAATGAGGACCAACACGCCAGCTGCTATCATTGTTCGTTGTTTCATGAACCTCTACCGTTCCTTCCCTGGTAGTTGGTTGGCAGGGGGCCCTGGCACCAACGCTGTGGCACCCTCCAAGTGGACCTTGCGCGTGGGAAAGGCAAAGGCTACACCGCACCGGTCGGCGGCCCGTATGATGCCGAGGTTTATTTCCTGGCGAATGTCCAGCTCCTCGCGCAATCCCGTTGCCGACATAAACACCTGTACCAAAATGGTGAGCGATGATGCGTCAATCTCGAAGAACCCTACCACAACACGCTCCGGATCATGCAGCGTCTTGGGATGTTCTAGCAAGAGTGTCCTGACGCTATCGCAGAACATCGTGACCTGCTCCGGAGTTGCCTCATATTCAATTCCCACCTGAGTCCGATATCGCCGATAGATCCGAAGCCCCATATTGTCGATCGTCATGTCCGCCAAACGCCCGTTGGGAATCGTTATCACGGAGTCGGCAAAGGTGCGAATACGCGTTGAACGAAGCCCGATGTCCTCCACAATGCCTTCAGCGCCGGATACGATGATCCAGTCACCAACGACAAACGGCCTGTCCGTCATGATCGTAAACGATCCGAAGACGTTCTTGATGGTATCCTGAGAAGCCAACGCCAACGCAGCACCACCGATGGACAGACCTGCAAGAATGGCTGCAAGATTGATGTCCAAACGTTGGAGAACGATGACGAGGCCAGCCAGCACGACAACAATCTTGAAGACCCTGCTCAGCAGCGGCACCAATCGCGCTGCGGAGCCGCCATCGGCTTGCGTCGAGACAACCACACGGTGAGCGATGAGATCAACAAACCGATACAAGGCCACGGCAACAAATACCCACAGGCCGATATCAGCGGCTAGTACCAGCCAGCGCGTCACGCTGCCTGGCAGACGCAAGAGCGGAAGCACTAAACCGATCGTCTCCAGCGTTACTGCTAGCGCCAAAGGCCGCGCCGCAGCATTCAGAGTGGCGGCATCCGTGGTGTCCAATCCAGCTCGCTTGCAGATGAACCGCAAGAGCGGACGCACCAGCAGGCGCAGCAAACGCGCACACAAGACTGCCAATAGTGCCACGATTGCCAATGCAATCCAATGCCACACCAGGAGACCGAAAATGCGCTTCCCGGTGCGGGGAACAAGATCGGTCAAGGCGTCCAGGCCAAATGGATAGAGCTCGGCCACCATCACGGGCGTAACGTCAACGGTAGACCGGGCTACCAACCAGCGGCCATCAACGCGTACAAACGCCAGACGCGGCTCCTCGGGCAACGGTTGGAACCAGCTGCTGCGCGTAGCACTGTCCGTGTAGTCTGCAGCATCCGGCACCGTCTGGAGGTCGAGGTAGAGTCCGCGAGCATCCAGTACTTCACGCAGCTGCGCGGCGCGCTGCGCGCGTTCACGATCGGAGAGGCCCTTCGCGGACAGGAGCGTCCCAGCCTTGTCATAGTTCGGCTGCGACTCCTTGGTATGATACAGGAAGCTGGCGGCCAGACGCCGTGGTGTAGTCTGATCGGCAAGTGTGGCGGCCTCCAGAGTGATAGCGCTGAAAACCAAGAGCAAGAGGAACGCTGGAAGGATCGATGCCATGTCAGATAACCTCACGTGGCCCTCGAAAGTGTGGTTCAGGGTTGGTCCAGAGGTCCCACACCATCTTGACGCGCGCTCCTGCTTCGCGTACGGTGGCCCAGAAGGTGGGCTTGCCCCATGGCAAGGGAGCGCTGAAGCCAAAGCACGTTTGCCCAAGGGATAGGCCAATGGTGATGGCGCGTTTGCAATGGAACGGCTGGGATACGACGATGACGGAGTCCAAGCCCCAGATGTCCCGCGCCCGTACCATGGAGTCATAGGTATCAAAGCCAGCATAATCCCGAACGATGCTATCGGCTGGCACACCTTCCGCGATAAGAGCGTCGCGCATGGCCGAGGGCTCGTCATAATCCTTGCGGGAGTTGTCGCCACTGACGAGAACCTTCTGGATCCGGCCAGCCTTCCAGAGAGCGGCAGTGGCCTGAACGCGTGTACGGAAATACAAATTGGTGTGTCCATCGGCAACGGTTGGCGCCGTGCCCAGTACAAGAGCCACTCGACAACGAGGGGTGCGATAGGCATCGTCAAAGAGCCGTTGTTCGGCGGCATGCTCCACGGCAATCCAACTCCCCATGCAGACCACGGTGGCAGCCAGCACAGTTACGGCTGCAGGCCACCGGAGGCGGCGCCACACGCTGGTTCGTTTAGACGTCCAGCTTTTCACGAATGGCCTTGCCAAGCGGTGTCTGGGAGAGTTGGTCAAGTGTATCCTTCACGCCAGGGTCCGAACCGATCACCGTCATGATTTCTTTCAGCACGGGAAGCGCCAGGCCGGCACCCAGAACGGCATCAATCACGCTGGAGGCACCACTCGTTGGGCCCGAAGAGGAGCCAGGGCCCCCTGTCGAAGAGGCTGCCCCATTGATATTAAGGACCCGGATGCTCTCGATTTTCTCCGCGGGCAGGGTAAGCGTGCGCACCAGCTCGGGAAGCTGCGGTGTGATTTGATCCACGAGGTTCATCAGGATCACCTTGGGGTCCAGGGCGTTTTGAGCGTCGATGCGCATCCGGAGGGACTCGCTTTCGGCTTTTCCAACGCCAAGGATAGCCTGTGCTTGTTTGTCCGCCGCTGCCGCATCGAGCGCGGCCGCATCCAGGCGAGCTTTGGCCACGGTAATCAGCTCGTAGGCTTTTACGTCATATTCTGCATTGCGTTTGGCTACTTCCACCGCTGCTTCCTTGCGGGCCAGGATAACGTCGATTTCCCGTTCGCGATTGGCAACCTCCATGGCACGTACGGTAACGGCTTCTTCTTCGGCCTTGATTTTGCCAGCCTCCTGGCGCGCTGTTTCTTCGAGGGCAGCCAGTTTTTGGCGCAGTGCCTCGGCTTCGGCGATTTCGCGTTGGATCCTGGCTATTTCCACGCGCTGTTGCTTTTCCTGATCGGCGATTTGTGTGGATTTCTCGCGTTCAATTTGCGCCGTCAGGACGTCCTTTTGTTTGTTTTCTTCGGCAATACGTAGCTGCCGGTCCTTGGCGATATTGGCTTCCTGGGCTACACGCTCTTGTTCTGCCAACGTTGCCTTGGACTGGGCGTCTTCACGCGCCTGCGTCTCCATGATTTCGCGCGTTTGTTTTGCCTGCTTCATGGCAATATCCTGCTCGATTTCCAGCTGCTTCGTTTTTGCCTCGCGATTTTGTTCGGCAATCGTCACTTCGCGTTGGCGCAGGCGGCGATTGGCCTCTTCAGCTTCGGCTGACGTGCGTTCGGCAATGACCTTGCGACCCTTGGCATCCAATACGTTGTTTTCATCGTGCATATCCAAGGGCAACTGTTCCAGATACTGGATTGCCACATCGTCAAGGCGATAGCCATTCAGGACAACTTCGCCAACACCTTCCTGGCCAAGGGCGCGAAGAATTTCATCGCGAAACAGACTTCTATTCTGATAGAGCTGGTCGAACGATAACTTGGATCCAGCAGTTTTTAATGCGTCGGCGAATTTTGCCTCAAATAACTCACGCAATATTTGTGTATTGCTGGCGCGATCCGGACCAATGGTCATGGCCACACGGCGGATATCATCTTCAAGGATGTTGATCTGAATGTAGAAGTCTACCTCCACTTCGGCCCGAATACCGTCGGCGCACGAGAGCGAGTCATTGGCACGCCGCACGATGCGTACGGTTTTTACGGTAAGGTCGATCGACTCCACACGTTTCAAAAGAGGAATCACGAAGGCCGAGCTCAGCGATACTGCTGGCTGCGACAAGCCAAACCCCGTGATGACCAGTGCCTGACCACTGGCGGCCTTTACAAGAAACTTGTTGAAGAGTGCCAGAATGAACAGAATGAAAAGCACGACACCAACAGCGGCAATGCCAACAACGATGAGTGTATTCATGAATCGTTACCCTTTCGATGACCGAAGCCGAACAGTAGGATCAAGCGGTTCCACCATGTACCAGCCAGATGAAGCATCAATATCGACAATAACAATCGCATCGCCACGCTGTAGACCCCCATCGTGCGAGAGGTCCCGGATGGCCACCTGCACGGATGCACCCGTGTGCAGTGTCACCCGTGCCGTTCCAAAAGTAGGCGTCACCTGCGCGCTATCCACCACACCGCGGCACCCCAGTAGTTCTTCGGGGCGATGGGCGTGGCCATAGGAGACAAAAAGCCCTCGCATGCTACGCGACACAAGACGGGTCGTGGGTATGGTAATGCCCATGGCCACGGGAAGGCTAACGAGGGGTCCCCACAGGGCTGCCGCATCGGCAGCAATATCAGAGACCACAGCCAGGCAGAACAGCCCGACGATGCCAAAGACGAACAAGGCAAGCGTTAGGCCAACCATGGATGGAACTGCGCCAGCAGTAATCAGGTCCAAGGCATCGCCAAAGGCGCTGCCGTGATCACCATCATGATGACCATCCACGATGCCCGTGGCAATGAGCGCCCACATCAGGAGTGCTATTGCCACGGGTATAAGGAAGAGCATGGCCGCCCATGACGTTAGCACTAGGCCTCCGGTACGTTCAGGCGTTCGCACATGGCCAGCATATCGGCCACGCGCATGGCACCGAGGTCCCCTTCACCATGCTTCCGCACGGCAACGGAGTCGTTCTCTACTTCTTTGCCGCCTATGACGAAGGCAAAGGGAATCTTCTTCTGTTCGCTTTCGGCGACCTTTCGCGAAATCTTTTCGTTGCGGAGGTCCACAT
>JALOMA010000122.1 GCA_025455735.1 Candidatus Kapaibacterium sp. | reverse complement strand
TCTTTACTCCGACGTGGCGGTTACCTCGATTTACTTCACTACTCGTGTACTACAATAGTCTTCAATCGCCAGCACACATTGCGGTCAGTGGTAGCGGAAAACAGGCTGAGTTTCGTCTCGACGTTCCAACAACGATATCCCAGCCCTGTAGTTTCGCCGATACGATTGAGGTCGTGGTTCGAAACGATGGCGACGACGAAATGCTTCTTTCGTCGGTTCGCGTCGAACCATCAAAGCACGCTCGACCCATTTTGATGCAGACGTCGCACACACTCCCGATGATTGTCGGTCCGAAAGAACGTGTAGTCTTTCCGTATCGATTGATTGCTGCGGAACGTTCGTACAGAATAACGACAGTCGCTGAGGCCGAGCTGAGTCTAGGAAGAGAAACACGAACCTCTACGACATTGATTAACCGTGGCCCAGAGCGGATGAGAAGTCTCGAACCGCACATCTTTGTCGACCCTCGTGTACAAGGGATTGTAGTTGACACGTTCGTTACGCTATCCGTTCATGCTGAAGATCAGGACTTCCTCCATATCCGCACGGCAGGTGCTGGGCTTTCGTTATTGGGATCTTCCGATATACCCTTGTCGATCGGGTCGCAGAACGTGGTTGTTCCATTGCGTATCGTCCGCCGTGGCGCGTATCCCCATCATTTTGCATTGCATTGTTACCTTGCTTCGTGTCAGGGGGGAGTTATTATTCCTGTCGTGATGGACACGGTCATGCCTTTACGGCCGGATATTGATCCCGTTCCAGATCCAGAGCCTATTCCCAATCCAGATCCGGATGTGAAACCGGGCTTCCATGGCAACGCTGTTCCGACTGCAGAGTACGGCGTCATTTCTAATGATACAATCATCGTTACGCTCCAGAGTGCCAAGGTACATTTTGGCGAAATTCTTCGTTTACAACCAAGCATCGAGATACCTGCATTAGTAAGCGGCCGCGTGCGTGGACCAGCCACGTTCAGCGTCTGTTACAAGCACAACGACATACTCGCAATTCACGATGACGCCAAGCAGCGTACTATACAACGGTCCGATAGTTCATGCACCATTCTCGAGACGCATGATCTTTTCGTTGTAACTGCCACGCATGATACATCATTTGTTATTGTACCAAGCGTAGACATACAGACCGATTTGCCCATAACGATCCAACCCGCAGTATTTGAGATTGAAAAGCCCACTCATGCAAGATCTTCGTACGATCAACGGCTGGCGCAGCATTTGATCGTAGCGGGTCGCGATGGTGAGTATCTCATCGAAGGAGACGCGAATATATCAGTGACGGACGTCTTGGGGCGGTTCGTGGGCAGAATATCGCGTCTGAATGCAAAACTTGCATTGGTTGATCTTTCGCAACAACCTAGTGGAGTCTACTTCATTATGATGCAGGATAACACATCGATATTATCAGGTGTCGTCACTCGATGAATACCAATAACGGTAAAAGCTCCGTTCGTCAGAAGTTCAGTTGTACCGCAATAACGGGTAAAACGCGCATTGGCAATGCGGTACCTTCCGTATCCATTGGGATGTGACCCGTCCATTGAGCCCCCGCCTGAAGCACGAGGCCTCGAATATTAACAACATCGATGGTAACATCCGCCATTGCCATGGGGCCCATCTGGCTTACCCCAAGGGCCGCAGATAGCGTTATGTTCTGGTCCCTAAGTTCTGGAAGGGGAAATCCAACGGCTGCACCTACTGCTACGTAGGCACGCTGGGTGGTGGTGGCCTCGGATTGGGCAATACCATCCTGGAAAATCGTGCGTGTTGGCGACAATATTGTACGCCCGACTTCGGCAAATACCACGGCGTTCTCTGCCATGACTACATTGGCGCGCACGGCCACTACATCTAGGGAGGCAAGGCCCCTTACTCCAGCAAAAAGGCGAGGAGTAGGTTCGACCAACATCGGTTGCTCGTGTTCGACATTTCTGTCGTTATGAACGGAAGAACCTGGATCGGGCATGGAAAAGGAAATATTCGTGTTTGCGCTGAGCTCTGGGGGTACTGCGTTGTGTAGTTGTTCTTCGACAAGGGGCCGTGGATCCACAACGGACATCACGGGCGCGTCCATCCGTGCAACTGGCCGATGCGAAGGCAGAGCGACGGTCGCTGTGCCGTTGGCAGACGGTGGGATGACATCCACCTGTGGCACGGCGACAGGTATAACGGTAACGGCGGTTGGGATGGTGAAAGCCAGCACGACAAACACAGCGGCCGCAGCGGCACGAAGCCAAACGTCCCACGCGGCTGTGGAAGCTGGAGTGGCAAGGACAGCATCAAGAACAACTTGCCGAAGGTGGGCAGGCGGATCAATGGAGTATATATCATCGATGAGGGCCATGTCAAGCTGTCCTTCGGCGTCTACCCTTGCTGCCAGCAAGGGGTCGGCGGCAACATCACGCAAGAAGGCCTCGGATTCTTCGGGCGAGAGATCGCCATCGAAATACCGATGGAGAAGAATGTCCATGCTCGTAAGTCTCATTGTTCAGCCTCCTTGATGTGCAGGAGGGCCGAACGAAGCATGGCCTTGGCTCGAAGGACGCGCATACGGATGGCACCCGGCTTATCGGTCAGCAGGGCTGCAATGTCTTCATATGGCAGGCCATCATAGTATCGCAGGATGAAGGCTTCCCGCAGCTGCGGGGGCAATGCCTCGACGGCGTTACCGATGTGGGTGGATAGGTCGGCAGCATGGATGGCATGGTACGGATCCACGACGAGGTCATCGGCAGAGACTTCGTGCGTGTCCTTGTGATCACGACGCACATTGGCCATCCGCTGACGCGCCAGCATGAGCAGGAAAGGCAATGGGTCGACAATGGTATTGCCGCGTTTCAGGTGGGCATGTACACGAATGAACGTCTCCTGTGTAATGTCCGCTGCGCCATCCTGGCACTTCGTCATACGCAAGGCATATGCATAAACACGGCGCGCAAATACATCGTAGAATGCCCCAAATGCAGCATCTCTGGTGCTGGGATTGTTGACCCTGGCAAGCAAGCCAGGATCAATACTATGGATGGGCAACGATGGCACAGTGCAATACTACACCCGCCGAACGTTTGGATGTCACACGGAGCATAAAATATTTCTCCGGTGTGACACTGGACGATTGTTCGGGTGTAAGGGGAAGAAATCATCTCCGACCCGAAAGAGAGAACACCATGCGTACCGTTACGAGCACGTCCATCCTGATTGTTTTGGCTATCCTTTCCCTGAGCGCCCAGACACAATTCCCCGACCTGGCGTGGGAGCGTGGTGGAAATACGCGGCCAGCATATGATATTATTCCGCTTTCCAACAACCGATTATTGGTGGGGTCGTTCGATGGTTCAGTGCGTGTCTGGGACCTATCCAGTCGCAGTAGCACACTCACGCTAATTACAACACGCTTCTTGGGTGGCAGAGCAATGGCACTTACACCAGACGAGCAGTTCCTGATCACCGGCGACGAAGATGGATGGGTGCGCTGTTGGTCCATGGAGTCGGGGCGCTTGCTCTTTACCCTTGGTCGTACGATTGGGCGCGTGAATGATGTTGTGTGTTCTCCACAGGGAGACTGGGTGGCGGCTGGCGATAGTGGCGGTATTGTGCGGAGATGGAGCCTGAATGAACGAACGGTATTGGATACGACGCTCTTCCTTGCTCCAATCAGAACACTGACCGTATCCCCTGATGGTGCCTCCATGGTGGTAACGACATCCCTTCCCGAAGGCACGTCAACCGGCATCGTGGCCACCCCTGCTCGTATCCTTGATGTGCCAGGTCTTGGCGTTCGAGCAGTCGTTGACGGACGTCCTCCAGGATCTGGCGGAAGCTCGCCCATCTATGCTGCCGCCTATGTCAACAATAGCGTCATCAGAATGACGACGGCCAATGCCATCCTGACCGTGGATGCTGCCACGGGTCAGATTGTAAACAGACGCGACGTTGACTACTTCGTACCCGGAGGGCCAGAATTTCTGGTGGTAGAGAATCAGAATTCGGTGATCACGGCTGGCGTCCTCTTTGCAGGTCTGCGGCGCTATCTCGATGGTCAAGCAACGGTGGATACCATTGTCGAATTTGGACGCCAAGTTGCCTCGCTTGCAATCGACACGGCAACGAGACGGCTCTTCATGGCAACACAAGCGAGCGATGTTCAAGTCTGGAGCCTCGATGAAGATCGCTTTCTCTTCGACCTGGAAGGGATGGCAGGATATCTCCGCCGAGCAGCATGGAGCATTGACGGATCGTTCCTTGCTACGGCGTCAACGCTGTCCGACCGTGTGCGTATCCTCCGCATCGACGATGGTACGGCCGCACACGTCATCAGCAATCCACCGTGGGGATTCTCCGGCGTCTCGTCCATGGCATTTGATGTCAACGGACGGTCATTGTATTTCACGCCATTAGCCAACGATGGTTTACGACGGTTGCGCAGGTACGACGTCCAATCGTCAGCCATGGATACATCCTTTGCACGCACCGCTACATCCGTTGCCGTCAGCCGGGAAAGCGGTCGTGTGATTGCTCTGGACAGAGACAGCGTCTTTGCTTTCGTATCAACCGATGCGCAGGCGCAGTCATCGACGGCAATAGACGATTGTATTCCGTGGACTACCGTGGCACTGCGCAATGGTGGCATCCTCTTCAGTTGTGCCGATAGCACGCTTCGCATCATCGATGGCTCCACGGGCGCCCAGAGAGCAAGCCGAAGCACGACGTCACCCATAATTGACATCCTCGTACCGGCGTCCAAACCGGACCAGAACGACGTACTCGTGCTGTTGGCCTATGGCCGCACCAATGCAGAGTCAATTGATGCACTGATCGTTGACGCACAGACGCTTCAGGAACGCCTCCGTCTCGAGGCGCTTGCCACCCCGTTCATTGATGGCTTTCTCGGGAATCGTATTGCCTGTTCGAAATCGGCTGCGTTCTTTGCAGTAGGTCGCGATGATGGCACAATTTCCATCGTGGATGGATCCACCAAGGCAGTCGTGAAGACCCTAGAAACAGGCGGCTCGCCCGTAACCTATCTTACAGCCCATCCAGATACCGAGGCTCTGGTGGCCGGCACGGCGGATGGAAGAGTCGTCCGGCTGAAGAACCCCTGGCCCGACCCAGTGTCGTCAGTAGAAACGAACGATCCGTTGACCGCCGACCTGCTTCAACAGGCCGATGATGTTCGGTGGTATCTATTGGACGGGCGTTGTATCGGATACGGAGTAGCACAAAGACCCCTTGGTCTGCGGCAACCATGTTTTGTGGTTGCGCGGTTTGGATCGCGTCTTGTCTTCCGCTTGCTTCCTGAAGGTTCGTTATGATAGTGCTGCATCGTCACGTCCTGCTCGTCATACTGTTTTGCCTTTGCCATGGTACCAACCTCGTGGCACAACAGCAGATCAAGGTGCAATGGGCAACATACTTGGGTGGCAGGGACAGGGATGAAGCACGCGATGTAGACTGTGACAACGTTGAAAACGCCTACGTCTGTGGCATTTTTCGAAGTAGCGACTTCCCTGCCCCACGCGGCGTTTCGGGTCCACAGGATAACACCGGACCCGGCTACCTGGCTAAGTTTTCACCAGAAGGAGAACTCCTATGGATGATGTGGTTCCAGGGCTTTTCGCCGCATGAGGTAGCCGTAACGTCTGGCGGACATGCCGTGGTCTGCGGCAGCGTGGAATTGGGCGCCAATACCTTTGGTGGCGTGCAGGTTGGTCCCAATGGCAGCACGGACGCAGGCATCGTTGTTGTATCACCAGATGGAGAACGGCTTGCGACAGCCACGTTCGGAGGCACTCGCGACGATGTGGCAACCAGCGTGGACTTTCGTCCCAACGGTACGTCCCTCGAATTTGACCAGCAGAGTATCTACGTTGCCGGAATTACCATTTCGACGGACGTGCCGGTAACACTCAATGCTCCGCAACGGGCATATGGTGGTGGTGGTTCGTTGGGACAAGGAATTGGCGATGGAATTCTTGCAAAATTCGTGATCCAGGCCGTTGGTGGAACATTTTCCTTGGCGCCAGATATTCTCACATACTATGGAGGACGATTTCTTGATGAAGTTCTCTGTATTCGTGCTCGGAATACACTTGGAGAAATCTACATATGCGGTAGAACGCGGAGTGATAATCTACCAGGAACATCCTATATCACTACCGGAAGATCGGGCGACGTCTTCAATGATGATGCCTTCGCCGCTCGACTGGATGCCAGTCTGCGTCCCGTGTGGCATATGTATATGGGCGGCACGGGGAACGATGTCGCCTACACGATACAGCCGAGAATCGAATACGATCCACAGGTGTTTCAGTCGGCTGTATCTCTGAAAATCGCTGGAGTATACAACGGGGGGTCTTTTCTAACACCCGGGCGCACAGTGCCGAATCCGACGGTGGATCCGCCATATGGCGGCGGTAGCCTTCTTGGCGGCGATGCATTTTCCGTGGAGACCTCTGGCTTCAACAATCTTCTGCGGACGTTGCAAGTGGTCAATACTTCCGGAGATGATCTGTGCGTTGCCTATCCGCGCCAGCAGAGTACATATGGAAATCCATTGCTGTTCTCCAACGGTGGGCCAGGGCCATTCACGCAACAGAATGGTATGAATGCCTATTTCTGGCTGACGGATTTTCGCGGCAATCAGGATATCGTCATCCAGTATGAGGGTAATGCAGACGAATGTATCCTCGATGCCGATCAACAACGTTTTGGCTTTGGTGGGCGCGCGCTGCGCGCTGGATCTCGGGGCGAGTACTTCTGTGGCACCACAAACAGCACATTGTTACCTGGAAATTCAGTTCCAGGAAAGTCCTTTCAGCAAGTCAATCGCGGTGGTTTTGATGGATACCTTGTTCGTACTGGTTGTTCGGATCGGCGGCCGAAACTTCTTGCCACGGATTCCACAATCTGCGGATCGTCCGATAGCAGCATCATCACGTTTTCCTTCCCACCATCTACCGTGCTATGGCCCGATGGCTCCACGGCCGTTACCTATGTGACACGTAGTACCGGTGTGGTACGGGTTGAATACACTACGAGCGATGGTTGTAATGCCTACATTGATAGTATCACCATTCGTGCTGGTACCCCTCCAAGCGGACGTCTAGGCCCGGCAGATACCCTGGAACTCTGCGGCAATGGCGACTCCGTTCTTATTCGCCTTTCTGGCAGTAATGCCGACTCTATATTCTGGAGTGGAGGACGTCCCATATCCGATTCCGTCCTTACTGTTTCCGAGCCAGGAACATATCGAGCCACACTCGTCTCTGCTGATGGTTGTTCGATTGTAACCAACGATATCATCGTACGGCTGCGCAGTGTTGACACAGCAAGCCGCATCGTTCCTTCCATTAGCACATCCGATAGTATTCTTCCCGGGTCGCGATTCAGCATTGTTCTGCGATTGGTGGCCTCTGGAGGTGCCGTAGACCTACCGGACGCATGGACGTCGCGTATACGCTATGATGGAAGCGTTCTATTTCCATTGTTTCCGTCCACCGTTGTGAGCGCAATGGGGCCTGTTGTCGTGTCTTCCGTATCTGGTACGCGTATCTATGAAGGCGATACCCTTGCTGTCTTACCATTTCGAGCCGCCTTGGGCGAAACGGATTCCGTAGTGTTTTCCATGGATAGCATCGTGTTGTCTCCCTGCGGACAATACCCGGGTGGAATTTCGCTACCAATTTCCATTGCAGGTATTTGTCGCGAAAATGGTCTACCGCGTTTTATCGCAACACGATCTGTTCGATTGGCAATTGTCTCTGTCTCTGGTGGTGTCGGCGAATCACCGCTTCGAATTACGGCTGCTGGTTCCGACGTCCAGAAGGCCGAGGCCAGCTTGTGGTCGGTTGTTGGAAAACAATATCGCCTGGAGCAGGACTATACGTCGGCGGAAGCTGCCGCCTGGCGTGGCTTGGACTGGTTGCCTACGGGAATGTACATGCTCACCATTCGGACGGAGACGGACGTAATCACAACATCCGTGAGCGTCCTCCG
>JALOMA010000121.1 GCA_025455735.1 Candidatus Kapaibacterium sp. | reverse complement strand
ACCGTCGCGGACGTGCGAGCGGCCTTCACCAAAGCAGAGGGAAGTTTGGGGGAAAGCAACTCCGTTGCATGGTGCTTCCAACGTCCTGGGGAAGTTGCGATTCAGACCTCTCTCACAGGTGACGAGCTCCTCTTGTTTGCAGCAGATGTAGGAGCTGATGACGTGGTTGAACATGATGAGGGCCAGACCCTTAGCTGTAGTGTAGAGACACTTGGGACGGTTTGTCGTGCCCTCGTCGAGCGTTCGATACATGTCGTGAGAACAGGTTTCGTTTGGAGCCCTCTGCAGCGTGTCGTTGTTTCCGACCTTCTTCATGTAAAACGGCTGGTAAAACTTCTGGACACGCTTGAGGACTTGGACGACGTTCAATACGTATACAACAACGCCGATGTCGGGGACGACGTCATGGACCTCATGCATCCATGAAACCAAGTACGCAGCGACCAACGCGTATTGTTGGCATTGACCCTGGCAGCGTCATCTGTGGCTTTGGCGTCATCGACGTTCATGGTGGGAAACTGTCGCTTGTCGAATACGGTGTTGTTGATGTCAAGAGGCAGCACACCAGTTTTCCCGAGCGCCTTTGTGCAATTCATTCCCGGTTGGGTGCGGTCATGGATCGAACACAGCCGGACCAATGTTCCATGGAAACGGTCTTTCATGGCAAGAACGTACTCACGATCGTGCAGCTCGCCCAAGCGCGTGGCGTTGCTATGCTTGCAGCAGCACAACGCAATCTCATGCCTACGGAATACACTCCCATGCAAATCAAGCGTGCCGTCACTGGCCGCGGATCGGCGTCAAAAGACTACGTTCGGCAGATGGTTCATGCCATGCTTGATATCACTGACAACCACAAGTTTCTCGATGCAACGGATGCCCTGGCTGTTGCTATCTGCCATGCGCTGCTCGGCGGTAGGCCACTTCCAGCAAGAACAACTGCGCAGCGTAAAGGAAAACGGAGCGCGTGGGCGGATTTTGTGGAGAAGAACCCGGACAAGATTCGATAGGACATCCAGCAAGCACACAATGTGATGTCCGTGGGACTGCCAATCATGTGTTCACAGTCGCGTGGAGACAGGACGTGAACCGATACCTCAGCGATGCTCCGTATTTTTGCGCCGCCGATTCATTCACCTATCACTGGAAGAACACCTCATGGCCATTCGAGTTGCCATTAATGGTTTCGGCCGTATTGGCCGTCTTGTCCTTCGTGCAGCAATCAGCCGTGGAGCCGACATTGAGATCGTCGGAATCAACGACCTGACCGACGCAGCCACACTCGCTCACTTGTTGAAATATGACTCGGCACACGGTCGCTTTGCCGGCAGTGTTAGCGTTGATGGAAATGACATCATCGTCAACGGTCACCGCATCCACATTTCTGCCGAGAAAAACCCAACGTCAATTCCGTTTGAAGGCCTTGACGTTATGATCGAGTCCACTGGCGTGTTCACCTCTCGTGAGCAACTCTCCCAGCATCTTGGCAAGGCGCGCAAGGTTGTTCTGACGGCTCCAGCAAAAGACAGCCTTGACGCCACGGTGGTTCTTGGTGTCAATGACGCTGTACTCACTGGAAGCGAACAATTGGTTTCCAATGCGTCTTGTACAACGAATTGTCTTGCACCGATGGTCAAGGTGTTACACGAGAGCTTTGGAATCGAACAGGGCTTTATGGCTACCGTTCACGCCTATACAAACGACCAACGCATTTTGGATCTGCCACACAAGGATCTTCGTCGTGCCCGTGCAGCGGCAGTGAACATTAGTCCGACGTCAACTGGCGCAGCAAAGGCTGTTACGGAAGTACTTCCCGAGCTCAAGGGCAAACTTGACGGTCTGGCATATCGCGTCCCCGTACCTGATGGCTCCTTGACGGACTTCACTGCCGTGCTTGGCAGGGCGGTAACCAAAGATGAGGTCAATGCGGCCATGAAGGCAGCTTCCGAAGGGGCATTGCACGGGATATTGGAATATACTGTTGATCCGATTGTCTCGAGTGACATCGTCGGAAACCCACATTCCTGCATTTTCGATTCAAAGCTTACCATGGCGATGGGTACCGTGGTAAAGGTTGTGGGCTGGTACGATAATGAATACGGCTATTCCAACCGGATCGTTGACCTGGTCCAAAGGGTGGGATCGTGATTCGATCAATTGAGAATATCCAGGTTTCAGGTAAACGGGTGATCGTTCGTGTAGACTTCAACGTCCCGATGGACTCATCGGGATCAATTACTGACGATACGCGAATGGTTGCCTCCCTACCGACTCTTCGGACCATCGTGGGGGCTGGTGGTGTTGCCGTTGTCATGAGCCATCTAGGAAGGCCCAAAGGAGAGCCTAACCTGCGATACTCGCTGAGACCAGTCGCCGAACATTTGGCTACCTTGATTGATGTCCCCGTCGCCTTCGTCCCCTCTTGTATCGGGCCTGAGGCTGAAGAGGCCACGCGCAATGCTAGCGCTGGGTCAATCATCGTTTTGGAAAATCTTCGGTTCCATGCCGAAGAAGAGACCAACGACGAGGCATTCGCGGCTTCGCTTGCCAGGCTTGGCGACGTCTACTGCAATGATGCTTTCGGAACGGCACACAGAGCACATGCCAGTACGGCGGGGATAGCACGTCACTTCTCCGAACGGTGCTGCGGCTTTCTCATGCGCAAGGAATTGGACTATTTGGGTTCGGCGCTTGAGTCCCCCAAACCCCCACTGGTGGCTGTATTGGGTGGGTCAAAGATTTCAGGGAAAATCGACGTCATCAAGGTTCTCCTAGGGAAATGTCAGGCCATCCTTATCGGTGGCGGCATGATGTTCACGTTTCTCAAGGCCAAGGGCTTGAATGTTGGCAATTCGCTTGTGGAGGCTGATCGTCTGGACCTTGCAGCCGAACTATTGGCGCAAGCGGAGCGTTCTGGGGTTCAGCTGCAGTTGCCCATCGATGCTATTGTAGCCGATAAGTTTGCGAACGATGCACGCACGGCCATTGTGTCGATTGATGACATCCCTTCGGATATGATGGGACTTGATATTGGTCCACGTACGTCCGAGCTCTTCGCCAGCATCATCGGCAATGCAGGCACCGTATTGTGGAATGGCCCGATGGGCGTCTTCGAGATGCCATCCTTTGAATCAGGCACAAGAGCTGTTGCCGCCGCAATGGCGCACGCTACGGAAGCTGGAGCTGTAACGGTTGTTGGCGGCGGCGACAGTGCCGCTGCAATCGTTCAATTCGGCTACCATACCGGCGTCACGCATGTGTCCACTGGTGGCGGTGCCTCGCTGGAGTTCCTCGAAGGAAGAGTTCTACCCGGTGTCGCAGCCTTGGAAGTGTCTTAGTCTGGCAATCGGCCAGTCACCTACACGTCATAGGCCTTATGAATACTCGCAACATCATGGGCGGTCGGACATCGTTCCTGCCGCCCTTCATTACCTTTCTTGTCATCACGAATGTCATCATTTTTCTGGTTCAAGGCATCCTGGAGAATATGACCTTTGCCGGCCAGTCAATACAAGACCAGTACCTTGAATTCTTTGCCCTCCAGCCCTTGGGTGAGGGCCTCTTCATGCCCTGGCAGGTTGTATCCTATCAGTTCTTGCATGGTGGCTTTTTCCATTTGTTCTTCAACATGTTCGCACTTTGGATGTTTGGTTCCGAATTGGAGAACATCTGGGGTAAGCATCGGTTTGCAGTCTTCTATCTTCTTTCAGGAATCGTAGCTGCGCTGGCGCAGTTATTTGTCTCACCGTTGTTTGGCAGTGCAGCGCAAACCATTGGCGCATCAGGTTCTATCATGGGCGTTCTTGTGGCATTTGCAATGTCCTTTCCCCGCCGTGAGATTCTCATGTTCCCGTTGTTTTTTCCGATTCAAGCTCGCTTTTTTGTCTTGATCTATGCGTCGTTCGACTTGATTCGAGGCCTATCCGACCCGGGCTCAACGACGGCCCACTTTGCCCACCTTGGTGGCGCCTTGGGTGGATTCCTCCTCATGAAGTTCGGGCAACCGCTACTTGACCGGCTGGTGCGCATGCTCGGCGGCAACAAGGAGCCCTATGGTGTGTACCGTTTGCCGCAAGACGAAGCGGAAGATGGAGATCTTCAGCTCATCGTCTCGCGGAGGCCTGATCCGCCGTCGGTCGTACGTCCATCGACACCCACTCGGTACCGCCTCAACGATGAAGTAATCACGGAAGAGATGATCGACGATATCCTCGACCGCATGAATCTTTACGGGTACAATCGCCTGTCCGCGCGAGACAAGCAGATCCTCCAAGCAATTTCTAATCAGATCGACCCGTGAGCACTTCTTTGCCCCTCTATTGTCCATCGTTAACGGCATATGTGCGCCGCACAACGATTCCCGTACGCATCGGCGAGCTTGAAATGGGATCCCACGTCCCGATTCGAATTCAATCCATGACGACGACCAACACCATGGATACGGACGCAACCATTGCACAGTCGATTCGCATGATCGAGGCAGGGTGTGAATTGGTACGCATTACGGCCCCTTCCATCAGAGAAGCAAAGAACCTTGAGTTCATTCGCAAGGGGTTGCGTGATCGAGGATTTACCGCGCCATTAGTCGCAGATATCCACTATACACCGAACGCAGCTGAAGTTGCAGCTCGTATTGTTGAGAAAGTACGAATCAACCCTGGCAATTACGTAGACAAGAAGCAGTTTGCCGTGCTGGAGTATACCGACGAGGAATACAGCTCGGAACTCCAGCGCATTCGTGACAAATTCGTGCCGCTTGTTCGTATCTGTAAGGAATACGGCACTGCAATGCGGATAGGAACCAATCACGGTTCGTTGTCGGATCGCATTATGAGCCGATATGGCGACAGTCCTACGGGCATGGTGGAAAGCGCGTTGGAGTTCCTTCGTATCGCCAACGACGAGGGCTTTCATAGCATCGTACTTTCGATGAAATCCAGCAATCCACTCGTTATGGTGGCTGCTTATCGCTTATTGGTCTCCAGGTTGCAGGCCGAAGGGCTTCCTGCATATCCACTTCACCTGGGCGTCACCGAGGCGGGTGATGGCGAAGACGGTCGCGTAAAGTCGGCCGTGGGCATTGGTACACTTTTGGAGGATGGTTTGGGAGATACGGTACGTGTTTCCCTAACGGAAGAGCCTGAAGCTGAACTCCCGGTTGCACGAGCACTAGTTCTACGCTACAATGAACCACGCCAGCCATTAGAGCGAAGCATCGGTCCTGATTTGCCATATTCACCAACGTCGTATCGGCGCCGCATAACACGTTCGGTAGCGACCTTCGGTGGCGATTTCGCCCCACGTGTCATTGCCGATCTCTCGCACGAGCCAGTGACGAACATGGCCCAATTGGAAGCGTGTGGTCATGTTTATGATGCTGAGACAGACAAATGGACATCAACAGACCAGGCGGCCGATTACCTGTACGTGGGTACTTCCCCGTTGCCATTTATGGCACCCGGAGGAACCAGACAAATTGTGGATGCACGCGTTTGGGCCGTGATGGACGAGCCATTCTATTCCATCCCATTGTTTGCTGTCGATGAGTTTTGGGCTGCGGAACGTCGTCATACGGTCATCAACATTGTCCGAGTACGTACTGACGAGCTGACAACCGAAACCATTGCGCGATTGCAGCAACATGACAACGTCGTCTTGTGGTTGTATACCGACCACCAGCATGGCATGACCGATATTCGTGCTGGCATGATAGCTCTGATGCAGGCGGGCTGCCAACATCCAGCCATCATTGAACGTACCTACGCCGGATACCGTGCCGAAGACGAGATTACACTTTGGGCAGCGACGGACGTCGGTGGTCTTCTTGTCGATGGCATGGGCGACGCCATTGTCTTGCGGGGTATGGAAAGACTTGACGATGCCAATCGATTGTCGTTTGGAATCCTTCAGGCGGCACGAACACGCATGACGAAGACAGAGTACATCTCCTGTCCATCCTGCGGGCGAACGTTGTTTGATCTGCAGGAGACGACGGCTTTGATTCGAAAACACACCGACCATCTTAAGGGAATAAAAATCGGCATCATGGGATGTATTGTCAATGGCCCAGGCGAGATGGCGGATGCGGACTACGGATACGTTGGCAGTGGTCCTGAACGTATCACGTTATATAGAGGGCAAGAGATTGTGCGTCGCAATATTCCAACGGCGAATGCCTTGGACGAGTTGATTGCCATCATGAAAGAAGACGGAGCTTGGATCGATCGATAGGTGCGGAATTGGGCTTTGCCATGTCGGCAAGCCCCCGTATATTGCAGTCGAGTTGAGCGCAACTCGCTCCCCTGAGTGGCGCGCCAGATGCTCACGCCTGGAGTACCCTATCACTCCGGGTTTTTTTTTGCCTATAACTGATCTTCCGTTAGGTATCGAGGCATAAAAACGGAAACTGTGGTGCCGTGGCCTTCTTGCGACTGAACATCAATGGAGCCGTGAACCATATCGAGGAAGTCGCGAACCAACAGGAGACCAAGCCCAGCTCCGCGTTCCTTTTTGGTTCCAGGAGTGTTGGAACGCCTGGACCAATCGAACATACGTTCCTTTATGCGATCAGGAATCCCTCGGCCGCGATCCTTCACATGAATTGCCATTTCGTTCTCCGAAAGCGAGACGGTAACGGTAATCGGGGCCCCTTCCGAGAATTTGACAGCGTTGGAAACAAGGGTGTGAATGACAAATCGGATGAGATTGGGATCCGTGGCGATGGGACCATCGTCAACAATGCGCTCGAAGGTAATGCCCTTACCATGAGACGCGCTTTCGAAGATTCCCACTACGTCATCAACGATCGGGCCCATGCGCACATCGGTACGAATCGTGGGACCTCCTTGCATTACCGTTCGGGCCCATGCAAGGATTTGGTCAAGCAACGTCCGTCCCGTATCAGCTTGCGTCCGAATCTCGCCAAGCAGCCAAGGTAGGTCTGGCCCCGTTAGCTGATTGACATCCGGAACATCAAGTAAGCTGGCAATGGACGTTAGAGGACCGCGGACATCATGAGCAATGACGGACAGCAGGCGTGTCGTTGCATAGTTTATTTGTTCCAGACGCGTTGCGTGGTCTCCAACTTCTTCGAGAAGTCGATTGGAGCGATGTTGCGCAATGCGTAGATCGACCAATCGCGAAACGTTTTTTGCTAGTACACGCAAAGCGAACAGTTGATCGTCCCTCAAGGAACGTGGTTGACGGTCCAAGACGCATAGGGTGCCCAACCGAAATCCCCTGGCAGTTTCGATAGGCACACCTGCATAAAAGCGAATGGAGGCATCACCCGTTACGAGGGGATTGTTGGCGAATCGGGGGTCGAGACGTGCATCTTGAACAACAAGAGGGTCGTGATCTAAAATGGCGTACGAGCAGAATGCGATGTCCCGGTCGGTGGAAGACTCTTCGAGACCAATTTTTGCCTTAAACCATTGGCGATCCTGGTCCAACAAGGACACTAGTGAAATCGGTGCATCGCAAATCTGCGAAGCCAACTCCACGATGTCGTCATACTCGGGTTCTGGAGCCGTGTCGAGAAGGTGGGCTTCAATTAACGCGGCCAACCGGGACGTTTCGTTGTCTGGGCGAGGTGGTTTCGTCATAACGTACCAGCATGATAGTTCGGGAAGCTACAAAAAAGAAAACAGGCCATCGCATTGATGGCCTGTTTGGAAATGTGCTTTCGCGATCGACTATTCTGCTGATGGCGTGTCTGAGCTGGCAACACGGGGCGCACTGCATGCGACAACGACGAGGTCAGGTTTATCAGTAATCACGAGTGCAGGAATGTTGAGATCACTGATATGAATGGATTGACCAATGTTCAGATTGGTAACATCCACATCGATGTGCTCGGGCATATTGTGCGGATCTGCCTTGGCGTGAATCTTATGGGTGACATGTTCAATAACGCCACCGAACTTAATACCTTCCGCCGTACCAACGAGGTGTACAGGAATCTCAACGGCGACCTTCTCGCCCAGAGCGACACCCTGAAAATCGATATGCGTGATGCGATCCGTTACAG
>JALOMA010000120.1 GCA_025455735.1 Candidatus Kapaibacterium sp. | reverse complement strand
AGTTCGACGTTGCTGTCTCTATGGGGACTTTTATTGCTAGCAGACAATCTCAACTTCTTGCCGGGAGGTTTCTGGAGTGCCTTTTGGCCTGTTGTGCTCATCGTCTCTGGCATTGGCATCCTTGTTGGCTCTAAAAAAAAAGTGCTTCCAAGCAGCGCGTCAGGCATTGGAAGTGAACATCGCGGGAGCTCCGCTGAGAACATCCTTCATCGAACGGTGACCCTCGGCGAAGACACGGTGATATCCCAGGCCACGGACTTTCGCGGCGGCAAACTTTCGGTAACCCTCGGTGATATGACTGTTGACCTACGGCACGCATCGGCTGGGTCGACGATGATGCTTGATGCATCCGCCACAATGGGACAGATTACCCTTCGTATACCACAGACGTGGCGAGTAGAGGTCATCGGTTCTCCAACCCTTGGCGAGATCAAGAACTCCACGCTGTTCGTGGCCCCTTCCGATGGAACCGTTGCCCCGGTCTTGAGCGTTCGCGCCCATGCCATTCTGGGTTCCATCGAGATTACGTCATGACCATCAATCCCAACCGTATACGTACGCTGCGCGGAGCGCAGCCTGCCAGTGAAAAACCAACGTCGCCTGTCGTGTTCTGGATGCAACGCGACAGGCGCGTACACGATAACTGGGCGCTGCTGCATGCCCAACACGAAGCCATGGAGCGTCGTGCCCCGCTCCACGTGGTTTTTTGCCTGGTTCCGTCGTTCCTTGAAGCAACTATCCGACAGTATGATGCCCTCCTCCGCGGCCTTCAGGAACTGGAATCCGAGCTCGCTGCCCTCAACATCGGCTTCGACGTCGTACCGGGAGCACCACCCGATGTTCTTCCGCCGTGGCTGGAATCCATGGATGCCCAGCACCTTGTAACGGATTTCGAGCCGCTACGGCCAAAGATGCAATGGCTTGACGCCGTGGTGGCCGCAACATCAATGGGCGTCGACGTCGTGGACGCTCACAATGTTGTTCCCGTCTGGGTTGCCTCCCAGAAGCGGGAGTTCGGCGCCTACACGCTGCGTCAGAAAATCCACCGCCTGCTTCCAACGTTCCTTGAGGAATTTCCCAGCATTCGTCGGCATCCATTCGGAACGCCATCCGCGGCAACCAACTGGCCAGCATTGCGCCGCACGTTGCGGGTGAACACATCGATTGGCCCCGTTGCTTGGTTCGTTCCTGGTGAGCGTGCTGGAAGGGCGGCGCTAGAAGACTTCGTACGCCGCTTGGGGCCCTATGGTGATGGTCGTAATGACCCCAATCAGACAGCCCAATCGGGGTTAAGTCCATGGTTCCACTTCGGGCAACTGGCTCCGCAGCGTGCTGCATTGGCCGTACGGAAGGCAGCCGCAGAGGATGCCTCGCTGGCCCCTTCTGCCGAAGCCTTCCTAGAGGAGTTGATTGTTCGGCGAGAACTGGCTGATAACTTTACGTACACCACCGATGCCTATGATACATTCGATGGTTTTCCCGCGTGGGCACAACAAACGCTGAACGAACACCGTAGCGACAAACGCGACTACCTCTACACCACAGAACAATGGGAACAGGCGCGGACCCACGATGCACTCTGGAATGCAGCGCAAATGGAAATGGTGACCACTGGCAAGATGCACGGATACATGCGCATGTACTGGGCAAAAAAAATCCTGGAATGGTCCGCAACTCCCGAAGAAGCACTTCAGACGGCGATTTTCCTGAATGATCGTTACGAGCTTGATGGACGGGACCCCAACGGCTATTGTGGTATTGCCTGGAGCATTGGAGGGCTACACGACAGAGCCTGGTTCGAACGTCCTGTGTACGGAAAAATCCGATACATGAACAGTAATGGTGCCGCCAAAAAATTCAATGTTCCGCACTACATTGCGCGCTTCCCTACCGATTAATTCCGCTGATACCATGATTCGATATGCCCTTATTGCCGTCCTCGGATGTGTTACCACCACGCTGCATGCCGCCGTTGCCGACTCGGCAGCACCGCTTAATGTAGGGCGGAATATCAAACCCATGGACGAGTATCTGTTCAAAACACAGTTTTACGAAGAGCAGCGCACATATACCCGCGACACCCAAGGAACCGTAAAGGATACGGCAACAACGCTGAGCATTATCCTTCAAGCAGAAACAGAAGTAGCAGCAGTAACCGATGATGGTGAAGAACGCGAGAAGAACCTTAAGATTCGTGTATTTCTGGTGACCAAGAATGGTCAATCGCCCATTGACTACCTCCATACCGGGGCCATCGTCAAGTGCGTCTTTACGGAACAAGGACCACAGTTCACAAAAGACAAGCGCCCGTTACCAGACTCCATCGCCTACGCCCTGGCACAGGTTGTACGCGGTGAAGGTGGATCAAAAACTGGGCGAATCCTGAACCCCGTCAGACCCGTCAAGCCCGGAGACAGTTGGCCGATCAACGTGAAGGAATTCATGGACATTGTAGCCGACGAGTCCATGACGTTTGACAAAAAGCACATTTCAGGAAAAGTGAATTTCGAAAGTATCCTGCCCTTTATGGACCGCTTTCCAGCCGCCACCGTGCGGGCTGATATCACTGCTAAGAAAGTTCGCATTCAAGGATATCCCGGATTCACCCTCGGCCCGGCAACGATTGTCATGCAAATGGGAGTTACCGTGCCCGTCGACGGCAGACTGCCTGCCTGTGAAGTTTCGACCGTTACAGCAATAGACATTCCTGCCAAGCCCTCCGACCCAAAAGCGCCAAAACTTGATTACAGGTTCAGAATATCTCGCCAGCAAGACTCGCGCTTCGAGCGATGACATCCAACCACGTTCGTGGCTTGGCTGCCCTTGTTGTAACCTCCATCCTTTGGAGCATGGGCGGCCTGTTCATCAAGATTGTTCCGTTTGACGCACTCACTGTTGCTGGGTGCCGCAGCGCTTTGGCTTGTATTGTCCTTCTGGCATGGATGCGGCGTCCGCAGCCAACGTGGTCACTGCCTCAATGGGGCGGTATTGTGGCCTACGCGGCAACCGTCATCCTCTTTGTGATGGCAACGAAACGCACGACGGCCGCCAACGCCATTCTACTCCAGTACACTGCACCGGTTTGGGTGGCATTGTTCAGCTCGGCCATGACGGGCGAACGTCTTCGACGTGCCGATGTCGTCACCGTAGCAGCCGTATGCTGTGGCATGGCAGTATTTTTTGCCGACCGACTATCTCCAGGTATGATGGAAGGCAACCTTCTTGCCGTAGCCAGTGGCATCGCCTTTGCCATGCTGGCGCTATGCATGCGTGCCCAGCGAGGCGTGGCAACAGGTGAGACAATTCTCTTTGGCAACATCCTGGCGGCTGTGGTTTGTCTGCCCTTTTTGTCCTTTGCCGGGGCAACACCGCACGCCTACCTTGGACTGGCCGCCCTTGGATTTATCCAGTTGGGCATATCCTACGTTCTGTATGCATGGGCACTACGCCATGTAACGGCGTTGGAGGCCGTGCTTGTTACCGTGCTCGAGCCGCTGTTAAATCCGGTTTGGGTTGCACTGGCCACTGGGGAAACGCCATCTCCTCTCTCCATGATAGGGGGCCTTGTCGTCCTTTCAGCAGTTCTGCTTCGCGCCCGATTCACCAGAGCAGCGGCCACTTCGTAATTTTGCGCATGGAACCGTTTACGCCCCAGCGCGTGGCTGCTACGATAGCTGAATCTATAGCCACCAAACAAGCACTTGCTGAAGCCCATTCATCCGCCATTCTTGCCTGTGGCGCCCTCCTCTCTGAAGCTGCCATCAATAGGCGACTGATTATGTTCTGTGGCAATGGCGGTTCGGCCGCCGATAGCCAACACTTGGCTGCGGAACTCGTGGTACGCCTACGTGGCAATGTGGAACGCCGCGCTATCGCGGCACTTGCACTGACAACCGACTCCAGTGTTCTGACGGCAGGTGGGAATGACTATGGCTACACCAACGTCTTCAAACGGCAGGTGGAAGCCTTCGGAAATCCTGGCGATGTTCTGGTAGCAATCACAACGAGTGGCACCTCGCCCAACGTCGTGCATGCCGTAGAAGAAGCACACAACAGGGGCGTGACGACGATTGGCCTCCTTGGCGGTAGTGGAGGTGTCCTTGCGGAATTGTGCACGACTTCAATCGTTGTGCCCTCGACAGTTACTGCACGCATCCAGGAATGTCACATCCTGATAGGACACATCTGGTGCGAGATGATCGAAGAGGCCGTTATTGCAGCAGAACAGATGGCCGACTGATCAACACTCACCGATAGACGAATACGACCCGTCTGTACAAAGCAGGCCCGTCTCCAATACTCACGGCATAGTGGCCAACGCGAAGGCCCCGTGCAAGAACGCCATCATCATGTGCTGTAACGACGCCCGATGATATGGTGCGGCCAGTAATATCGAAGACTTGGAATGGCAAGGCGGTTTCCAGACCATGAACTTGGATAGCGCCGTCTGTCACTTGCAGTTGCAGAGCCCCGATCCCCGCGATGATCGATCGGGGTGCCGAACACCGAACCAGCCGCACGCTTCCTGTTGTACCATTGCCAGAGGCACAAGCAGCGTCGCCGGTCTGCGCAGTAACGTTGACAACGGAGTCTGGCACCAAGAAGCCTCGCACGGCAAGAGAGGCGGTAGGACGGTCCATACGAATCGTCATGGCCACCGAATCGTTGGTTACGATTCTTGAAAGCTCCGTCAAACCGTCCGGATTATCAAGGATAAGTGCTCGGACAGGATATTGAAGGACGGCAATGGCGTCCTGAGGTGCATTTGAGGTAAGGGACAACGCCATCCGCTCTGCTGGGCCGCCCACCGTAACGTCCACATTGGAGAGCGTCAGCACAAATGACGAACGAGGAGCAACGATGACTTCCAGGGTTATCGTCGTATCACACTGACCATTCGACGCCACGAGGGTAAACGTCGTCGAGGATTGCAGGGCTATTGTTGTTGGCGTGGCCGAGGTTGGATCGTCCAGCAACGCTGCGGGACTCCACAGGTATGCCGAAGCGCCGGAGGCGGTTAGTTGTGCCGAGGCCCCTTGACAAATCGACATTGGGGAGGCACTGACGACGACAGACGGGAAGGCAATATTCCTGATCGCAACTGTATCGATACCGTCACACGCGCCACGCGTTCCGTGGACTTCGAGAAGGATGTCGGATCCACGGTAGCGAAGTGTCGAGCCCCTAGCGATCGTGTCACGGGTGGCAAGATTGACCCACCGTACGAAGGCAACGCCATCGGCCCGTATCAAGGCTTCACTGCCGGCACAGACGTCGACGGTATCGGCAAGGCCAAGGTCGGCAACGGTATCAACCAGCACGGTTATGGAATCCGCGATGGCGCAGCCATCCGGCGTAACAAAGCGCAGTCGATAGGTGGTCGTTCGGGTTGGCGTAACGAAGGGGCTGTTGGAAGTAAGGTCGAAAATGCCTTCGGCTGGCTCCCATTGTGCAACACCTGCAGCCAGAATGCGAAGCTGGACTGCCTGGCCTGGACAGGTCCTCAGCACGGGTGCGGAAAACAGTCGAACGGCTGGCAAGACCGTGATGGCGATGGTTCGTTCCAACAGACAACTTCCAACCGCCACACGAACGGTATAGAATGTTGATGATGACGGCGCTACGTTTACAACGGTATCGCGCGCAACAATTCTACCAGTGGCATCGCGCCACTCGGGAATGAGGCCAGCAGCCGTAATGGCAGAGAGCCTGACAGGTTCACCCGAACAGACAATGGTATCGGCCGAGGCCACCAAAAAGGGCACCGTTATCGTAAAGGACGTGTCCACCAAACAAGCACCGTTGCGGCCAACAACGCGAAACGTGGTTGTGTTAGCAACGGAGGCATCCACTACCAAGGACAGTGGGTCCGAGACGAACTCGGCCGGGAACCACTGAACATTGTCCACTCCACTGGCAATCATTGTAAAGGACTGGCCAGTACAAACTACGGATGGCGCGGTAATGGACATCTGAGCCCGTTCGGAGACGTATACGGTGCGAGTAACCGTGGAGACGTCTCCATTGACAAGGGTCACGCTGGCTTGCAGCGTAAATGTCCCATCACGACGGAGTGGAATGGCAACGGGGTTGTTGGAGAACGAACGATTATCGAATGTCCATACCACGGAACGCACGGCGGACGCTGGGACAATGGATGCTCGAAGGGTATCGCTGCGGCAGATGGAATCGGGGGCAACTATCCGCACGGACTGGGTGGATTGGAAGGTCCCTGTAATTACATTGGGCATACCCAAGCTACTTGATGTCCCATTTGCCAAGGGGAAACCATTAACGAGCAGTCCAGCATTCGTTCCGATTTCGTTAGGATTGGGAATGACGGACAGAGCGCGTTCAACTGCGAGATTGGCATCGTTTTGCTGAGCGATATAGATACGTCCATCGGGTCCGCGCAACAGTGCCCCCAGGCGGGTTGCGGAGGGAATGGTACCCACGACAACACGACTGGCTTCCACGTCGATGGAATCTAGGGTCAGGTTCCACTGCACGATGTCATTACGGGTATAGTTTGTGGCATATAGGTAGCGGCCATTGGGACTGAATTCAACGCCATAGACGCCGGTTTCCCAATACATTTCGCGTTCCTTGCGCATGGCACCCGTGGAGGCGTCGAAGGCAATAATGGTCACCCTAGCAGCCGACGATGACGCAACTGCCAGACGGCGACCATCGGGCGAGGCTCTCATCCAGCCAATGTCTGTTGGGCTGATACGCACGTTCACCCGTTGGTTCACAACGGCGGGACCGATACCAGAACCTGTAATGGGCCAGGCGTACCATTCTTCTATGAAGGCATTTCGAGCGATAAGCCAAAAATCACGGCCGTTGGCATGGGGAACGGCAATCATCTTTTCGAGCGTGCGTTGCGCAAGCTGACGTCGTTTTGACGTAACGACTCCTAGCCCACTACGCGCCAGCATATCCACTTCGGCAACATTGATGCCGTCGGCATAGGCATTCTCCGTTGCGCCATTGGAGAAGACATAGTACCGTCCTTCGGCTCCAGGCTTGGGAACAATAAGGGCCGCCTGAGTTGACGACGGATGTGCCCCCAGATCCGAACCTCCAGGCATGATTTGTCCAGTGGGATCATAGACAGTGATACCATCCGTAGCAAAGAGGAAGGTACCATCGGGCGAGCAGATGGAAGCAGACCCTTCTAGGGCACGCACGGCACCGCCGCTCAACTGGACAGGAGTGCCAGAAGCGAAGGAAATGCGAACATTTCTACCAAAATGCCATTCCACGAATTCACGTTGCGCCAAAACGGGCAAGACATTTGTCAGGAGTGTCAAGATGAACAAGCAACCAAGACGATATCTACGCAAAGACCTCATAAACGTACCAATGACAATACAGCACTGCGATAAGCACACAAAGCAAGAACCATGCCGATACAGGGTCGGATTAGTCCCAACGGAACGACCTCCCTGGCGCACTTTTTTTGTTTGTAGATATCGACATCTTCCGTATGTTTGTGGCCCTTGCGCCACCTTAGCTCAGCTGGTAGAGCAGCTGATTTGTAATCAGCAGGTCGCCAGTTCAAGTCTGGCAGGTGGCTCCAAGCACAAGGCCGCATCGCTCGTAGTGATGCGGCCTTTTTGCTTTTGCGTCGTTCGTACCCTATTCCCTGAATTGCCCTGTTTTGCAATGTCTTGACCTGCGATATGGGTACCATCTTGATAGCACAGTGGGTAGCCCTTGGCATCAACGCTCGAACCCATCCTTTCATTATTGCTGTCGTGTGATACCGTCGCCGGGTTCGTCACACAAACCGACGACATCACCGTCCATGTAAATGTTGGCACCACCAAGGATGCCGTTGTTTTCTAGGCCTAGGTAGTGGACACGTTCGCACCGAAGTCCGTTGTCGAAGTCACCGTACCTATTTACCTGCAAACGCTCCATGGTAACCTTCGACTCCTCATCCGTGGTCTCTATCATCGATATTTATTTTACGAACTGGTTGTAGACGTATCGTGCGCCACGTCCGCTCGTGATCTTTGGATCGCAAGCAACTGTGGAGTGCCACAGTTGCTGTCATTCAAGCCAGTGGACCTCACCTGTTGAGTACCGGTGC
>JALOMA010000119.1 GCA_025455735.1 Candidatus Kapaibacterium sp. | reverse complement strand
TGCCATGCAGGCCTTTGTGGACCTGGTGCGCATCCTGCGTGCTGACTGTCCATGGGACCAAAAACAAACCCACGACAGTATTTCCCACCTCCTGATTGAAGAAGCTTACGAAACGCTCGAGGCCATTCGTTCGGGCAACGACGCCGAGTTTGCGAAGGAGCTGGGAGACCTTCTGCTCCACGTTGTAATGCATGCCGTGATTGCCGAGCAGCGTGGCGCCTTTTCTCTTCGCGACGTCATCATGTTCGAGTTCACCAAGCTGGTCAATCGCCATCCGCACATCTTCGGTGATGAACGAGCCGATACTGAAAGCAAGGTGCTGGAGAATTGGGAAAAGCTGAAGATGAAGGAGGGGCGCGAGTCCGTGTTGGATGGCGTTCCCAAGTCGTTGCCGGCCGCTCTGCGCGCCCAGCGCGTCCAGGAGAAGGCCGCCAATGTTGGCTTTGATTGGGATGACCAGCGCGACGTCTGGAACAAGGTACGCGAAGAGCTTGGCGAGCTGGAAGCCGAGCTGACGGCCGGTGATGCTGCCGCCGCCCAGCGTGAGTTTGGCGACCTCATGTTCGCCCTTATCAACGCTGCGCGCCACAGTAATATCGTGGCCGAAGACGCCCTTCACGGTACCATAAACCGATTCATGGGCCGGTTCCGATTCATCGAACGTGCTGTTGCCGCCCAAGGGCGGGCCATGACGGATTGTACCCTCGCCGAACTGGATGCTCTTTGGGATGAAGCCAAACGCTCCGGTGCCGACCTCTCTGCCTAAACCCCACTGTCCCATCCCCACTGCCCATCCCGTGAAGATTTTCCTGCCGCTGATCCTTGCTTGCCTCGTCGTTCTTGGCGCCTGTTCATCACATCAAGACGATGCACCCCAAACGCCACCCACAAAGGACTCTGCGACCAGCCGAGCCGATTCCGCCCGGAAGTCATCCAAGCTCAATGCCGATGGTATCGACACGACGACCTTCTCCATCACCGACTCTACCGTTACCCTCCGCCAGCAGGCCTTCCCGCAACCAGCTGGGCGCGTAGTGAATGTTATGGTTACGGGATTGGACTCCCGCCTGGGCGACCCCATGGGCCACGCCGACGCCAATCACCTGTTACGATTCTTCCTCGATAGTGGCATGGTGGAAATCATCTCCATTCCCCGTGATACATATTACGACGCCGGTTTCGACGACACGACCGGACTGAACAAACTCACCAATGTGCGCGCAAATCGCGGCCGAAATACCTACCTGAAAGCTGTCGCTGAAATTACTGGTGTTGGCAAAATCGACCATTACGTGGAATTCGGTTTCTCGCAGGCAATTGGCCTGCTGGAATTGATGGGCTATAAGGATAATGCCGCATCCACACTGCGCGTACTGCGCTCCCGCCAAGCATATCGCAGCGGCGATTTTCAACGGAGTTATAATCAAGGCCAGTTTATCCGACAGATCCTGATGCGCCACTTCGAAAAGACCGATGGCCTTCTGGGTGATCTTGCCCTGCGCGCTGCGTTGGCGCTAGTCGATACGGATCTTTCCTATGACAAGTGCTCGGCCATGATGGATGCGATGCGTGCTTCCGGTTTTGGCAATGTGCCGGAACGGTCGTGGGTACGTCTGAAGCCATCCGTGATTGCTTCGTTCAAGGTCTATGATTTTACCGTCGACAATGTGAATGCCATCAACAAGGAAATCGACAGTAAAATCCATCGCATGGGATTGGATTCTGTGCCCATCAACGAAGAAACCTACGAGCGCCGCTTTTCAAGACTTGTGGACCGTGCGGCGGCTGATTCCGCCAAGTCGCCGGCATCGGTTATTCGCCTTCTGCGCAGGCCGTACGAACAACGAGCCTGGTTGCAGGTTCCGGACAAGGCGCGGCGTCGTGCCTACCGTGATCGCGTCTGTGGATTGCTGATTTCCGCATACGGCCGAACCAAACAACAGCCCAAGGCCGATGCCATTCGGAGTTTCATCGACGTTGACAATTCCGCTCAAGCTGGGCAATAGCGACGTCCGTAGCCCTACTTCGGCTATCGCAAGTATGCCATTGGATTCCGGCGTTCCCTGCCGTTCCATATCTCGAAGTGTACGAAGGCTCCGTCCACACTCTCGCCGCTTGCGCCCAGCCGCGTACCCGCTTGTACCATGGCCCCTTTCCGAACGGTCACGGACGAGAGATTGGCGTAGACCGTTCTGTAACCATTGTTATGATCGACGATAACAACGGAGCCGAAGCCCGGCAACCAGCTTACGCTTGATACCATGCCGGCGGCCACGCACGACACACTGGTACCATCGGCACAGGAAATGTCAATGCCGGGATTTTCCAGCTGTGTGCCTGTTTCGGCGTTCGAATACGTCCCATAGCCGTGAAGGATGTTCCTTGACGCAACGGGCCAGGGCAACGATTTTCCACTAAAGGGCCGGGCTCGCGGGCCCGTCACAACATCATCATCCGTTGTGCTTTCGGCAGGGGGCCTTGCCTTCACGTGTGGGGGCGTACCATCCGGTGGACGTTGTGCATCGGCACGGGCTTGTTCCTTGGCGCGCTCGCGCGCTTTCTCCTTGGCTCTGGCGTCGGCGTCGCGACGGCGTCGCTCCTCGGCTGCAACAAGGTCACTGATGATGCCCCGCATCTTGTTGGCACTGGCCTGCTTCTGGCGTAGCTCACGGGCCAACAGGGACTTATCCTTGCGCAGGCGTTCCAGCTCGCGCTGGCGTTGCGTCAGCGTTGTGTTCAGGGAGCGTTGTTCGGCAGCACGGGCTTGCAGGATACTCGATTGTACGGACGTGACGGTGGAGAGAAGGCTTTTCTGTGACTCCAGGGAGTCTTCCAGTTCCCGCATCGAGCGCCGGTAGGAATCTACCGAAGCCGACAGCGACCGATAGAGCGATCGCTGTGCGGCTGTGCCCTGGGGAGAGCCGGACTTACGGGTGCGCAGGGCCAGAAGGTTGGCGGAGGTGCGCGAGTATTCGTCGCGGACGCGATCCAGTCGTGTGCGGGTGGAGGCAATGGCGGCCTCCACACTGCGGGCCGAATCCTGCAGCCGCGAGAGGTCCGTTTCCATGGAAGCAATCAATTGCACAAGATTCGACTGGCGGCGTTGGATGGCCGTGAGCGACTGCATGGCCGAGGCTTCGCGGCGCGTCAACGCGTCAATGCGTTTGCGTGTTTCCTGAATGGAGGTCCGCATGCGCTCCAGGTCACGCTTCTGCTGGTCAATGCTTTGCGCCAAACCTGCCTGCAACATGCAGGCCATGGCAAGGGCCATGCATGTGAGCCAACGGCTCCAGGACATGTCAATACTCTTCGGTGGGTACACGACGAATGCGGGCGCCTACGGCATTGAGTTTCTTCTCCAGCGATTCGTAACCGCGATCCAAGTGGTAGACGCGCAGGATTTCCGTGTGGCCATGGGCTACAAGGCCAGCCATTACCAGGCTTGCGGAGGCTCGTAGGTCGCTGGACATGACGGTGGCACCCGTGAGCTGTTTGCCCCCCTTGACGGTGCAGTGCATCTCTCCAACTTCAATGTCGGCTCCCAGGCGCTGGAGCTCCGGCACATAGCCGAAGCGCGTGGGATAGATGGTGTCCTTGATGGTTGCCGCTCCTTGGGCCATCATCATGAATGCTGCCCATTGCGCTTGTGAATCCGTGGGATAGCCGGGATACGGGGCCGTCGTGATGTCGACGGCCTGGGGCGCTTCGGACATCGTGATGCGGATACTGTCGCCGGTAACGTCGATGTCGGCGCCGGCATCTTCCAGCTTTTGGATCACCGCCGTCAGGTGATAGGGATTGACGTGCTCCAGGGTTAGGTCACCCTTCGTCATCGCTCCTGCCAGCAGGAAGGTTGCGGCTTCGATGCGATCGGGAATGGTGTCTTCCGTTACTGCCTTCAGTTCATCCACGCCCTGGATTTCCATCGTCGTGGTGCCGATGCCGTCTATCTTGGCTCCCATCTTCACAAGCATACGTGCCAGGGCAGTTACCTCGGGCTCCAGGGCAACGTTGGTCAGCACTGTATGGCCTTTGGCAAGAACGGCGGCCATCAGGATGTTGACGCTTGCCCCAACGGAGGAAATGTCGAAGTGGAAATGCGTTCCCTTCAGGCGGTCGGCCTTGGCAATGATGTATCCGCCTTCGATGGTAATGCTGGCTCCCAGCTTCTCCAAGCCTTTGAGGTGCAGGTCCACGGGCCGTGGGCCAAAATTGCAGCCGCCGGGGAGCGATACCCGCGCCTGGCCATACCGGGCAACCAAGGGGCCTAGGACGTAGATCGAGGCCCTCATCTTCTTGACGTGGTCGTACGGTGCTTCGTAGCTGGTAATGTTCGAAGAGTCCAACAGCAAGGTGTTGCCGTTCAGCTCGGCAAAAACGCCCATGGAGCCCAGCAACCGGCTGAACGTCCATACGTCGCGGTTGTTTGGAGTGTTCGTCAGATGGAAAACGCCCGGTGCAAGCAGGCAGGTAGGCATCAAGGCCAGGGAAGCGTTTTTGGCGCCGGACACGGTAATGCGCCCCTGCAGGCGAACCGGTCCTTCAACGATGAATTTGTCCATGCGTTCAAACTTACAACGCAATGGGCACCTACCTGCTTTCATGTCATGTGCCGTGGACGTGCTAGTTTTGTGCGTCCGTTAGAGGTGCCACATCAAACCGTGTGGCTGAGATCAGACTCTTCGAACCTGAACCGGGTAATGCCGGCGTAGGGAAACGGTTGGAGACATCCCATATCCTTTCTAGCGGACGCAGTCGATGTTCCACGAATATCGGAGGCGTCCATGCCCCGCTTGATTGCGGCACTCCTGGCCACAGGCCTAGCCGCCACGACACCATCCCTGCTTGCCGCTGCAGACTGTAGTGGCCGCATACGTTCTTCCACTGGACTTCCCTTGCAAGGGGCCTCGGTGCGACTACCGGGCACACCCTACGGGGCCATTACCAACCGCGATGGCATCTTCAGGCTGTCCACTCCGGCAGATGCCGACAGCGTTACGCTGGTGGCCAGCATGGTTGGGCATCGGCCGGACACAGTACGGGTGGCCAACAAAAGCACTGGTATCTCCATCGTGCTCGAGGAGCGGTCCAAGGTCAGCGAAGCTCTCGTTGTCTCCGCCGTTCGGGCTGGTGCCCAGGATGCTGTTGCCCAAACTACCATCGATGCGGCACGCCTTCGGGAGTTGCATGTCGGACAGGATCCACCGTTCCTGCTGGAGCAGGCTACGCCTTCGTTTATTGCCGCAAGCGAGTCAGGCACCAACTTTTCCAACTACGGAACGTTTCGCATCCGCGGTATCGACCAAACGCGCGTTAACATCACGCTGAATGGTGCTCCCTTGAACGACATGATTGACCAAGGGGTGTTCTTCTCGAACCTCACCGACATCGGCAACTCCATCAGTTCCATGCAGGTGCAACGGGGCGTAGGCACTTCGTCGAATGGCACGGCCAGTTATGCTGGCTCCATCAACTTCGAAAGTGTCGACCTCAGCGAGTCCCGGCCGTCGGCGGCCGTGCAGCTCAGTGGTGGGTCATTCAACCTGGCACGCGCCAGCGTGGAGCTCAGCACGGGGCGTATGGAGAACGACATCAGCGCCCATGTTCGGCTTACGACCTTCAGCACGGATGGTTATCGGCGCAACAGCGGCACCACGTCCACGTCGCTGTTCGCCAGTGCCGCATGGTATGGCACCAATGAGCTGGTAAAGTTTACTGGCTTCATGGGGAGAACCAACAACCAGCTGGCCTATGTGGCGGTGCCAAGGAGTATTGCCATTGCCGACCCTCGGACGAACATCAACGACTCCAACGACCGGGATGACTTCGGGCAGCAGTTCGCCCAGCTGCAATACGTACGCCAACTGTCGGCAACAACGTCCTTGGTGGCGTCGGCCTATTACGGTGGCGCTGGTGGCGATTTCTTCGTCACCTTCCCAGGTGAAGCCGGTCTGGCCCAGGTGAACTACCCTCTGCGCAACGACCATGTGGGAGTCCAGACAGTGGTGCAGGCTACGGATGTAGCACCGGGATTGGACGTTACGGCGGGCATTCATGCCTACAGCTTTTTCCGCAGGAACTTCGAGCAGGTAGTTCCCAATCTGGCGTCGCCGTATTACGATGATCGCACTCGGAAGAACGAACTCTCGGCATTTGCCAAAGCCTCATGGACGCATGGTGCCGTCCGCCTGTTGGCCGAAACACAGCTTCGCGCGGTGGGTTTGCACTTTACGCCGGACAGGCGCACGGTAGATGCGTCCATCGAGTTGCCCGTGCACACGTGGACGTTCCTGAATCCACGCATTGGTATCGAAGGCACCGTAACGCCGTGGATGACTGCGTGGGCGTCGTTCGGGCGAACGCATCGCGAGCCCACGCGGTTCGACATGCTGGGGGCAACACAGATCAGCAATGCAAACCTGAATGTTGTTCAAAATCCTGGCACCATCCGGCATGAACGTGTGGACGACATCGAGGCTGGCATTCGATATGCATCTGACTGGGCCAGCGTTCACCTGACGGCCTTCCACATGATGTTTACCGATGAGATTGCCCCTATCGGCCAGTTCATCGAACAGCAGTTCGTCCAGCTCCGCAAGAACGTTGCCGCAAGCACTCGTACTGGCCTCGAGATGGAATCCGTTATCCGTCTTGCGGCTCCCGTCAGCCTTCGCCTTGGTGGCACGTTGATGCGTGCTCGCATCAGCGAATTCGTGCCCGATAATGTGGCCACCCCTGTGGTGTACCGCAACGTTGTGCCCATCCTAACGCCGTCCGTTCAGGCCCAGGCTGGCCTCGTAGTAGCCCTGTTGCCCTCGCTGACGCTTGATGTGTCGGCACGCCATGTTGGGGAGCAATGGCTGGACATCACCAACACAGCTGGTTTTGTTCTGCCTGCCTTTACGGTTGTGGATGCCCGGATAGCCTGGGCCGTGGTGCCGCAGGCCACCATCAGCGTGCGGGCATTCAACCTGTTCGATGAACGGTATGCCACCAGTGGTGGCATCAGCGCCGATGGTACGGAACCTGCATGGTTCGTCCAGCCGCCCCGCAATATTCTGGCCATGGTGGAGGTGCGCCTGTGATGCCAACACCCGTAAGGCTGTATCTCGACTGGGCCCCTAACGTCATTCACAGTGGGATACTGTTGGCCCAGCTACGAGGATGGTTTGCCGATGAAGGGATCGACCTGCAGATTACCACGCCGGAATGCGACAACTATACCGTAAAGCCCATACAGCGCCTGATGGCTGGCGAAACCGATCTCGCCATTGCTCCAAGCGAACATGCCATTCGGATGTCGTGGAACAACCCGCACGCCGTTGCGGTGGATGCGTTGGCAACCATCATGCAACGGGATATGTCGGCCTTCGTCGTGAAGGAAACGTCGGGCATCACGCGCCCACGGGACCTCGATGGACGCATCTATGCAGGATACAACACGCCCGCGGAGCGCGAACTCCTTGCAGCAATGATTCAGGCCGATGGCGGCAAGGGGGAGTTTTCCATGATAGCGCCCGCGCGCTTCGACGTGTGGGAGACCTTTATGGCGGGGAACGCCGATACCTGTTGGGTTTTCCGTCCGTGGGAGTCCGTGCTGGCGGAACGGTCCGGCGTCGCCGTCCGTCACTTCTGCCTCAACGACTACGGCATCCCTTATGGCCCTACGTCGCTTGTTTTGTGCCGCAAAGATGCTCCCCCCGATGTACGGCATGTCCTTCTGCAAACCGTTGCGACCATGGCACGCGGATATGCAGCCGTGGCTGCACGACCCGACGAAGCAGCACGGGAGATCTGTACGGGCACGGAGCATCCCAACATGGCGGACGTCGACCGTATGGTGCGGGCTGCCGCCGTGCTGGGCCCATCCTTGCTGGATGAAAACGGACAATGGGGTATCATTGACCGTCAACGTATCGAAGCCTATACGACCTGGCTTGCCCACCATGGAGTTCTATAGTGTGCGCCGCCATGGCCCTATCTTTGCGGCATGAACAGACATACCGTACGCGTTACCGCCCAGTGTGAATACATAGGACCAGCAGGGCGCTGCCGCAGGAAAACGACCATAACGCATCCGTTCTGTGGTCCGCATACCGAAGAAGTTCAAGGC
>JALOMA010000118.1 GCA_025455735.1 Candidatus Kapaibacterium sp. | reverse complement strand
CTACAAAAGGCATTTCTGGTGTCCTGCGCACGGCTGTGCGCCGGCCCGAGGGTACGACCGACACCACGTATCAATTTCATCTTCGGGGTCCGGTTGTGGACTCTGTATTCGTCAACGGACGTCGTGCTGACGTTGCGTCGCTTGGTTCGGAAACGGACTTCACGTTCCGCCACCATGTTGTTCTTGGCAGCCGCAGCCAGAGCATCGTCATTGATACCGTTGTTATCCACTATTCCGGCACGATGACCACCGAAGGTGGGGCTAGCCCTTGGGGTGGTGTTTCGTATGATGACGGTGTCTTATACGCCCTTGGCGTTGGTTTCTCGACCCCTACCGTATCGGCGACGCAGCATTGGTTGCCTGTCATGGATCACCCTGGTTACAAGGCACCCATTGACCTCGACATTACTGTTCCACGTGACTTTGTTGCCGCATCCGTGGGCCGATTGGACGGAGTTGATACACTTGGTGGTTCACGCATCCGGTACCGCTGGCGCCACAGCTATCCATGTGCTACATATTTGCTGACGTTTGCCGTTGCCCCATTTCATGTGCTGGATCTTGGCAACGACGTCGTTCCCCATGTGGCCTACGTTCAAGCGGCCGATACGACGTTCGCGCGGATGTCCTTGCGCCTTGTTCCGCGCATGCGGCAGGTATTTGAATCTGCCTTCGGCCCCTATCCGTTCGAAAAGGTTGGTTATATGTCCACCACGAAAGGCGCCATGGAACATCAAACCATGATAGCCATCAACACAGCAATACTGCGCCAGCGCGATTCCGTAAACCTCGTTGCAGCCCATGAGTTGGCGCATCAGTGGTTTGGCGACCTCGTTTCTCCCGCTGACTTTCGGTATGCTTGGCTCACGGAGTCCTTTGCCACATGGAGCGAGAGTTTTTGGCTGGAGAAGCTCTATAACCGAGACGCCTATTTTACATCGCAGGTTTTCAAGAATGGCCAATACATCGGCACTATCAGCCGTAACGAAGGCATTTTCGCACTAGAAGACTTCCCCCGACAGGAACCAAGCTCGAACTATCCCGAGACCATTTATCAAAAGGGCGCCGTGGTCCTTGGGATGCTACGATATCGCTTGGGGGATTCCGCCTACTTCCGTGGCCTCCGCTCCTATCTCTCGGCCAATGCTGGTGGGAATGCTACCACGGACACATTCTTCGATGCCATGGAGGAAGCCTCCGGGCAACAACTCGATGCCTTCGTTACAGAATGGATTCGGTCCAAGGGGTGGCCCATGATCAGCATTGACATTGCCGGCAGTGGAGACGAACGAACCGTGGTTTTGCGCCAGATTCAACAGCGGACACATCCCGACTGGCCCATCTTCACAACGCTGCCGTTGAATGTTGTCTGGCAGGATCGTTCTGGAAGACAGGTGGATACAGTTGTTACCTTCGACGCTTCTGGCGCCTGCGTCCTGCCAACCTCCGAGCTGCCCTCTCTCAACGTTGGCTCGCAGGTCCGCAGCCTTGTCCAACAGATGGGCGTTACCACCGTCTCGGACCGCCACGATCTCACCGTTCACGTAACACCTACCCCCGCATCCGAATCTGTCACCGTGCGTTTCTTTGGGAAAGGGGCCTTGCCCACAGCGGTGCGCCTCCACACGATCGATGGGCGGCTTGTGCGCACCGTTGAGGCCGAAACACAATCGGCCACCATTTCGGTGGCCGATTGTGTTGCTGGAAACTATGTTGTAACCATAATGGTAAACGACGAGACTATCTCCACCGTGCCGATTTTGGTCGTCCGTTAGATCTTCATTGTAATCCAGGAAGCCAGATCCTTAAACGTCGGCTTCTTGCCATAGGAAAGAATTCCGATGCGATAGATTCGAGCTGCCAGCCAAACGGCGCCCACGAAGGAACCCAGCATCAAGACCATGCTGAGCAGGATTTGCCACAAAGGAACATCGGTGGCGGCAACACGCACGGTCATGAGGATTGGCGTAAACAATGGTATCAAGGACGCCACGACAGCAAACGTGCCATTCGGTGAGGCAATGACGTTGCCAATCAGGAGCATCGTGAGGATAACTGGCATTGTAATCGGTAGGGTAAGCTGTCCTGCGTCGGCCTCTTGATCCACTGCCGATCCTACAGCAGCATAGAGGGTGGAGTACAAAAAGTAACCAGACAGGAAGTAGAACACGAACAATAGGATGGACCAAACGGAGATCGAGGGCAAGGCCACCGAACCGATCATCATTGGCGCCTGCGATTGCGGCATGGAGCCTTGCATCGATTGCAGCGATTCAATGCTTGCTGCCGTGGTGGCGGGGTCCACGTTGGACGCGAACAGTGTACCAAGCAGAGCCGTTACGCCCAATCCCAGAACAATCCAGGCAATCATCTGGGTAAGACCCACCAAACCGATTCCTACTACCTTCCCCATCATGATATCGTAGGGCCGGGCCGACGACGCAAGCACTTCGACGATGCGATTCGCTTTCTCTTCCACAACGCCCCGCATGACCAATCCCCCATACATGAAGATAAGCATGTAGATGACGAAGCCTGCGCCATATCCCATTGCTGCCGATGCTTTGGAAGCATCCTGCTCGACGCCTTTGTCGGTTACCTTAAGGGCTTGTAGGCGTACGCCTTGTTCGACAAGCTTGATTACATCTGGATTGGTGCCATTGCGGCGCAGTCGTTCATTGACGACCAGCGGCTCAATGTCCGACTCGATGCGCTCTTCAAATGCGATACCCGACCCTCCACGCGAGAACAGCGTTACGGAGCCAGAGTCCATCGTGGATGCTGGGATGTCGATCCACGCCTGGATTTTCTCTTCCTGAACGGCTTTGTTCAACTGGGAAACGGTCTGGGATCCCGCGGACACATACAAGCTCGTGTCCTTTGCTATCAACGCTTGAGCCAGAACGCCAGTACGATCAAGCACAGCTACCTTCCCTTCCGTGCCATCCCCTGCCAGGAACGTCGCTACGATAGGAATCACAATGAACAGGGACAAAAGAAGAGGACCAAGCAGTGTACCGATGATGAACCACTTGTTCCGAACACGAGTGCGATACTCATGTGCGATGATGACGGAGATTTTGCTCATGGGGCGAACCTAACGACTTCCATCGGTGTTTGTTGCGCATCGGCCTGTATGGGAACGTGACAAATTCGTAATCCTTGATGATTCCATAGGCATAACAGACCGTCCAAACCAGCAATGCTTTGTAATTTCGTATGATTTGTTGTTTTCGATGACTTTTTTTCCCCGGAGACTCCATGAGCACGATCCTGCACGAGACCCTCAACGCCACGGCTGATGCACTGCGCGGGCGCCGTGCCCACATTGCCAAGGAAAAGGGCGACACCGTGCTCGCATCGGTGGCCGTCGAACAGGTGTTTGGCGGAATGCGTGGTGTGCCGGCCCTGGTGTGCGACACGTCAAGCGTTTCGGCAGACGAGGGTTTGCGTATCCGCAATACCCCAATTCTTGAGCTGACCGACCTTACGCCAGAAGAAACATTCTGGTTGCTGGTAACGGGCAAGCGAGCTACGGCCGAAGAGACGGCAGCGCTGCGCGAGGCATTTGCCAAGTATTATCAGATTCCGCAGTATGTCATTGACACACTGAAGGCTATGCCCAAAGATTCCCATCCCATGGCAATGCTTGGTGTTGGGATCTTGGCGATGGAGCGCGAATCCGAGTTCCGTGCAGCATATGATAAGGGCACGGGTAAGGATACCCTCTGGAACTATGCCATCAACGATGCAGTGCGTCTCATCGCATCCATGCCTGGCATTGCCGCAGCTATTTACCGGATTCGTTATGGCAAAGGCGAACCAATTGCGCCTTTAGCCAATGACGCCGATTTGTCGAACAACTTCGCGCACATGTTGGGACTCAGCGACGACCCCGCATGGAAAGACCTTGTTCGACTCTACCTCGTGCTGCACAGTGACCACGAAGGTGGCAACGTTAGCGCCATGACGTCCTACGTTGTAAGCTCGGCCCTCAGTGATTCCTATTACAGTGTTGCCGCAGCTATGTGCGGTCTTGCAGGACCGCTGCACGGCTTGGCCAACCAGGAATGTCTGCGCTTCATTCTAGAGCTGAAAGAGCAGTTTGGAGGAGTGCCAACAGACGAGCAGCTGCGCGAGTTCACGTGGAATCGCCTCAACAACGGCCAGGTTGTTCCAGGCTATGGCCATGCTGTTCTCCGTGTTACGGACCCACGCTTCACAGCCTTCTATCAGTTTGCAGAGCAGAACAATCTCACGGACGACAATGTCCAGATCGTTCAAAAGCTGTTCACGATCGTACCAGAAGTGCTTAAGGAGCATGGCAAGGCAAAGAATCCTTGGCCCAACGTTGATGCTGCATCGGGCTCATTGCTGTATGCATACGGCATGACGGAATTCGATTTCTACACAGTGATGTTCGGCGTTTCGCGCGCCATTGGTTTGTGCGCACAGATGGTTGTCAATCGTATGATGGCCATGCCTATCGTGCGGCCCAAGTCGCTTACCCTAGACGAACTGGCTGGTGCATAATCTGATCGGCTTTGCGCTGGAATCGTCGATGGAACAGGAACAATCCCTTCCAAGAGCCGCCTTCGGGCGGCTCTTGTCTGTTTAGGACGAGCTCACATGGAGCGGCGAGTGGAATGTATATCAAAACGGCGGGCCCCTGTGGGGCCCGCCGTGTGCGCGTATTGGATTGAACTGCACCCTTTTTCAGTCCGCCCCAACACACCATGCAATCGGATCTCCTTACTCGCCCACAGTCATGCAGACATGACTACGACGTTGCCCATGGAGAACTGTCGTATGGCGAAATGATGACGGGAACCTGAAGATTGCACCGGCGTGGAGACGGCATCATGAATGCCGAAAGGCTGTGCAACGAAGGCGCCGCTCCAGCCAATCGACATCGATGAAGAATGTCACTTCTCATCGTTCCTCCGGAAGGCATTTGAAAAACAAATACCCTCCTCACCCACTTATGGAGACACGGGTAGGGGGCCTAGCGTCTCGGCGTCGCCCCCTTCAGGAGAAGAAGTTGGTGGATGCGGTTGATGATCTATTCCAGCAGAGGCTTTGAACTTGGGATAGGAGGGGTCCAGTGCAGCTGCCAGGGGAGTTTCCCAGACCCAGCGTTCCTGTGCACGAATGTGGCTATAGGCGCGTAGGCCGATACCACGAACGCGGGGGCCATGCCATACATTTCGCATTATGGAAATGAGAATGGCCTTTTCGGCCTCGTGGTCCACGTTGGTACAGTGTGTTGCTGGCAGGCGTTCCTGGAGTTTTCCATTCACGATTTGAATCAGGCCCCAGCCAGGAGGAACTTCGTGTGGTTCGATGATTCCACTCGGGGCACAATACCAGCGCCAGTTGCCGAGCAGGGTTTCGTTGGAACGATGTGGTTTCTTGCGATCATTGAGAAAGTCTGCGCGGCTTACCTTGACCTCGATCAGGTAGGTCTGTCCGTCATTCCCAACAGCAAAGACGTCGGGCTGTTCATCAGCGTGGACGGATGATACTTCGGTAGCCACGAGGGCAATGCGCGTGCGCTCTTGTGTTGGGTCCAGTGCCCACAGCCAATTGCGGGCCATTTGGACAAGTCGGCTGTGGGAAACGGGCATGGTTCAAACGTAACAACCCCTGCGCCATCGATGGCAACAGGGGTTGAACTTTTGTTGGATATCCTCTGGCAGAGAAGCGCTTCAACCTGTATCTTTGCGCTCTTTGCGGACGGAACATCGGTGGTGGACCCTACTGGATTCGAACCAGTGACCTTTACGATGTCAACGTAACGCTCTAACCAACTGAGCTAAGAGTCCGACGTGGGACGGCAAATCTACGAGGACGCACTCAACTACGCAAGTATCAATGTTTCATTGGAAAGGATAGCATGATAGAATCGCTCATCATCGGCCTGGGTGTTGTAGCCCTAGTGTTGGCCTTGGTGTTTCGCCAACGCGTACTGGCCGTACGCGTGGAGGATGGGGCAGCAAACCCCGAAGAAGTTTCAAGGCTGAACGAGATAGCGTCGGCCATCGCCGAAGGCGCAATGGCGTTCTTGAAGCGTGAGTATACGTGGATGTCGGTGTTTCTGATTGCTTTCGGAGCAATTATTGCAGCAACAACCGGCGACCATGGTGTACATACGGCAATCGCGTTTGCCATTGGTGCTGCCACGTCGGTCTTGAGCGGATTGATTGGAATGAAGATTGCCACAAAGGGGAACGTGCGTACAGCGTCGGCCGCACGCCAGTCCCTGCAAAAGGCTTTCCGTGTGGCGTTCGAGTCGGGTGCCGTGATGGGCTTTGGCCTCACGGGTTTGGCCGTCGTTGGTCTTGCGCTTGTCTATCTGGGTATTGACGTGCTGGTTCCATTGAGCTCCACGATTACGCGCGAAATACAAATGGAAATTCTGTCGGGCTTTGGCCTGGGCGGGTCGGCAGTGGCATTGTTTGGTCGGGTGGGCGGCGGTATTTACACGAAGGCAGCCGACGTTGGTGCCGACCTTGTAGGAAAGGTCGAAGCTGGAATTCCTGAGGACGATCCAAGAAATCCGGCCGTCATTGCGGACAACGTTGGCGACAATGTTGGTGACATCGCAGGCATGGGCGCCGATCTCTTCGGTTCCGTTGCAGAATCCACATGTGCAGCGTTGGTCATCGGCGCAGCTGCGTATGCGGTTACTCCGGAGGCAGCCAAGAACGTCAACATCATTCTCTTCCCCATGCTGGTGAACGGTGTTGGTATTGTGGCATCCTTGCTGTCACTGTTCTTCGTGAAGGCAAAGAGTGAGGAAAAAGTTGAATCCGCCCTCAAGAATGCCCTTATCGTTTCTACCCTGCTCATGCTTGCCGTGCTCTACCCTGTTACGGAGTGGGCCTTTGGTACAACAACGTTCATGGTTGGTTCGGTCCGTGTTGATTCTATGGGGGTCTTCATCGCTTTGGCAACGGGCCTCATCAGTGGTCTGCTCATTGGCCTGGTAACGGAGTACTTTACGTCGCACCGTTACAAGCCCGTGCGTGAAGTTGCCGACAAGTCCACGACGGGTGCCGCAACGAACATCATCTACGGTCTTGCTCTTGGTTACAATTCGGCAGTCATCCCCATGTTGTTGATTGCCATCTCGGTAGTGATCGGCTATGTAGCAGCGGGCATGTATGGCATTGCACTTACAGCCATCGGCATGTTGGGAACGATAGCCGTTGGGCTTACCATCGACGCATATGGTCCTACGTCGGACAATGCGGGCGGTATTGCCGAGATGGCCGAGATGGGCAAGGATATCCGCAAGCGTACGGACGCATTGGATGCAGCCGGCAATACGACGGCCGCCATTGGTAAAGGTTTTGCCATTGGATCAGCAGCCCTCACGTCGCTTGCCCTTACGAGTGCCTTCCTCACGCGTGCAACAGGTGAATTGGAAAAGAGTGGGAAGACGCTGGACCTGTTGATTACGGACCCGAATGTGCTTGCCGGACTCCTTGTAGGCGGAGCACTCCCGTTCGCCTTCTCAGCCATGACGATGAAGAGTGTTGGCAAGGCAGCTTTCGATATGATTGAAGAAGTCCGCCGTCAGTTCCGAACGATTCCTGGATTGTTGGAAGGCAAGGCGAGGGCCGACTACAGTACGTGCGTAGACATTTCGACAAAGGCCTCCATCCGTGAGATGATCGCACCCGGACTCCTTGTCATTCTCACGCCTCTGATCGTTGGATTCCTCTTTGGCGTTCAAATGCTTGCAGGACTCCTGATCGGCTCGCTGGTTGTAGGCGTCATGTTGGCCATATCCATGGCAAACAGTGGTGGTGCATGGGACAACGCCAAGAAATACGTCGAAACAGGCGTCCATGGCGGCAAAGGCTCGGACACCCACAAGGCTGCCGTCGTGGGCGACACTGTAGGGGATCCGTTCAAGGACACCTCTGGTCCGGCATTGAACATCCTCATCAAGCTCATGGCCATTATCTCGCTGGTCTTCGCGAGTACGTTCGCCAACTCCGGTGGCATCCTCCTGCGGGCCTTCTAGCAGGCAGTTGCAGGACTGACACCTGACTTCAGCACGAATTGCACTATGCGGCGCTCCCATGCAAGGGAGCGCCGCGTTGCGTTTTGGGGCCCTGTGAATCCGTACGGCAGACCTTGCAGATATCCGTAGATGCCGTATATTTGCGGGCTTCCTTAGCTCAGCTGGCTAGAGCAACTGACTCTTAATCAGTGGGTCCGGGGTTCGAGCCCCCGAGGAAGCACCAAGCATTTAGGCCGCATCGCTAGCAGTGATGCGGCCTTTTTGCTTT
>JALOMA010000117.1 GCA_025455735.1 Candidatus Kapaibacterium sp. | reverse complement strand
CATCGCCTGGTTTTTCGGCAATGAAGGGCTTGAGGGTTCCGAATGCCAAGGAGTGAAGTAGCAGCCGGATGGACGCACCTGGATGAGCAGCCAGTTCTTCTCCCACAGCATCGAGCACTTCCTTGCGACGTTCGGGATCGGCGGCGTTGACGTTAAAAAACACGCTTCGCACACCAAGTGCAGTGAGTTCGGCCTTCAGCTCTTCAACTTGTTGTAGTCCAGCGGCACGGTCCAAATGCACGCCCAGGATATGCATGCCATCCTTGGCCAGTGCCCGTGCTGCTGCGCGGCCGAATCCGCTGGATGCTCCAAGAATGAGTGCGTAGTGTTGCGATGCCATAGTGCCTTTCTCCATGCAGGTTTGTCATTGGTAGACGCAAAGTTAGCCACATCGCCACCAGCCACCAACGTTATTGGCGCCCAGCACGTGCATCGTCGGTGCGCATAAAAAAGACGGGTTTACCTCTCCGCCCAGCAACAACGTCGCCAACGCTATTAATGCCCTGCGTTAGAAGCTCTATCCACATCGGCCGCACGCGCCATGTTGCGAGCAGTGCAGCAGCATTCATATCCTTTGGGGGAACGCATGCCATGCCTACCGTACGGCCAAGGTAGAAGTCAGCGCCGATTTGGTAGATAATCTCGCATCCTCTGCGTTTGGAAAGTGCATCCTTCGTGCGGAGTTGCTCAACGACGCTTGAGTCCTGGTCGAACGTTGAACCAATGAACGGTGTACGAACATCCCAGAAAGCTTGTTCGATGAGTCCGTGTTCTATTTCATGAATCTGGATGACGCACACTTCGGATGGTTCGGGCGCGGGCGTAGAATCACGGATGTAAGGGTACGAACGCCATAACAACCAGGCTCCATCGGTACGATCCCACCATATGCGATCGATGTACCAGAGCGTCGGTACAATCGTCGAATCATCACGTGCATGTTCAAGGGATGTGAATTGTCCCTCCATAAATGCCACGAGACGCCGAATCTCGGCAGCGTTTTTCCCGTCACGGGAATGCGCGGGGATGGTTGTGCAACAGACAAGGAAGATAAACAGTGCGCCTAGCATCATGTAAATCGATGGTGCAGTTCGTCAAAGGAAATTATGACATACGTTGGGCGCCCCACAGGGCTTACGTGTGGAACCGCGCAGGAGAATAGATCGCGTATGAGTGCCTGTTGCTCGTCGGCCCCCAGCGTTGTTCCACGTCTGACAGCTTGTCGTGTAGCGTAGACGGCAGCGAGATGCTCCCGCTTTCGTTCGGCGGGAAGACGTCCAACTCCCTCCATTTCGTGCAACAAATCGGCCAGCACGGATTCTTCCATGCCAGGATGGATATCTCCGGGAACGGCCAGCACGCGTACGGTTCCATCATCATTGATTTCGAGTCGAAATCCAAGTGCGCTAAACTCATCCAGATACTCTCGCAGGAGTGCCCGATGTGCACCGCTGAGTTGTGCCGTGGCAGCAAACAACAATGCCTGTGATACAGCAGCATCGGCCCCCTCCTTACGCAAGAGGCGTTCATAGAGCACTCGCTCATGCGCTGCTTGTTGATCAACAACCAACAAACCGTCGTGACGTGACGTGATGATGTAGCGAGAGTCAGCCTGAAGTACTGGCAGTGCCAGCGTTTCTTCGGACGGCGGCTGCTCCGTGAAGAGCTGGGCGTAATTCTGGCGCGCTGGCCCGGTGAATCGGCTTCCACTGCTGCTCCAAGCAGCACTCCCCGACTGCCACCCTGCCGTAGACGGACGTTGTTCTGAGAGAATTTCCCCCGTAAACCTGTTTACGACCATGGATTGGGACGGGGCACCTCCTGGCAATGACTGAAGCGGCATCGCCGCCAATGGCGCCATGCCCACGTCACGTGGCACCACCAGGCCGTCCTGCAGGGCTTTCATGATTGCCTGTTGAACAACAAGGTAGACCAAGCGCTCGTCGTCGAATTTTACTTCGTGTTTCTGTGGATGGACATTTACGTCAACACGTTCAGGATCAACCGTTATCTCCAACACAAACACCGGATGATGGCCGGGCTCCAGTACATGCTCAAAGGCCGTGACGACGGCATGGGCAAGCTGGCGACTGACGATGGGACGTCCATTCAAAAAGAAGTACTGCCCACTGCGGCTTTGGCGCGCAATCGATGGCCGACCTACCATACCTGATATCCGTACTCCACCTTCCTCCCCATGAACTTCCATCAACGTCGACCGCGCGTCAATTGCCAGGACACCAGCGATACGTTCGGCAAGTGTGCCAGGCCGAACGTCAAAAACCAATGATGAACCATCGTAGAACGTACATCGAACATCGGGACGCGACAAGGCCAACCTCTGCATGGTCTCGCTGATATGACGGAACTCCGTTAGGTCCGTTTTCAAAAACTTCCGCCTCGCTGGTACCGTATAAAACAAGTTCCGCACAAGGATCTGTGTTCCAGGATCCAAGGCGGACGGAGCAATAGCTACATCGGAGCCAGACCTGCTGATAAGCGTCCAACCAGTTGCATCTTCTGGCCGCCTTGTCCTGATTTCGACATCCGCTACTGCTGCAATGGAAGCCAGCGCCTCCCCCCTAAAACCCAACGTACGAATGGCATGCAGATCGGCAGCGGTAACAATCTTACTGGTCGCATGCCGAACGATACTCAGCTCGAGATCGGCGCGCGACATGCCCGAACCATTGTCGATGACGTGTATGAGCTGTTTTCCCGCATTTCGTACGACCACCGTAATGTGGCTTGCGCCAGCATCGATGGCATTTTCTACAAGCTCCTTCACGACCGATTCAGGCCGTTGTACAACCTCTCCGGCGGCAATTTGATTTGCCAGGACGTCGGGGAGAATTGCTATGCGCTGGTCATTGTTCATCGCAACCATGGTAATCGTAAGAACGGACGTATCCACGCCTGCCGATACCTCGAAGCGTCCATGTATTCGCTCATACCGAAGCCCGACGGGGTACCATCAATCGTCCAGCTGGCAAGATAGCGCCTATAGAATGGTCCGTCGTCAAGGACGTTCCTTTGCACTACATCGACCGTACCGTTCGTTCCATCCCTTCGGACGCCCTGCACACGAATTCGTCGAGGGTCCAGAAGGCCAAATCGACTCAACCGCCGCTCAACTGGTGCTATGGTCACATCACGCCATACGTCCGCATAGCCCTCCCACAGTTCACCCGCCCAGGCACATCCATTTGTACCAAGGTAGACGAACACACCGTGATCTGTATGATACCGTCCCCAATGCCAATCATCGAAGTCATTCTGCATTGGGCACCTTCCAACGTTGTGGTCGTGGTATCCACGTACGTTCACCTGCTCCCGCACAAGCACGTTCCCAGCATCGGAAATACAAACCCGCATTGTACCAACCGCACTCGGAGCCGCAACAACCCACGCATGGTTTTCTTGGAAGGGGGCCTTGGCACTCGATGGCACGATGGTGGGAACCAGGTCAATTGCCAGTTGTACACGATTGGGCAAACGATCATCCGCAGTATCAACAACGAGAGAAACTCGCTCCGCATCGGCATACATGTTGCAGGGACCTACAGTGACGTCGCACAACACCTCGGACACGCGGCAGTTGGAGCCATCAACACCCCGAAACGCTTGGGCGATACGAACGCCACGATGATAAACACTGACGGCATAGCCCCAGTGCTCCGTTGGTGGAGCGGACTGGTTGGCCATTGCAACCAGATAATCTGGGGACATGGGCATGCCTCGAAAGGCAATGACGACGGCCCCCCATTCATTGTCTGGCGAGAGGGCATCGACATACCACCATTCATAGCTGCCATGGTCGCCAAGAGTGAATGATCCGTCGTAGTCCGGTCCTAGAAATACTTGCATTATCGTGCTTTGGATTGCTACATCGTCGTTCGAGAAGAACACAAACAATCGACAGATTGCCGAACTAGTTCCCGTATGTTGCTGTTCTTCCCAGCCACTCGACATTGTGCCACTTGGGTTTATTTCCACTTGATCTTCTTTGTTCTATCCGCCACTATTGCCATCGCTGTTGCCGTGTTTACAGGCATCACGATATGGAACATCTTGCGGTTTCGCCGCCTCCGTCGTGATGGACAGGACCCATTACGAACGTCGGCCACGGTTTCCATCCTGGTGCCTGCCAGGAATGAAGAACGATGCATCGAAGCAAACGTGCGATCACTATGCTTGCAAAGCTATGAGAATGTCCACGTCCATGTTCTTGACGATGGTTCCACCGATGGTACACCAGCAATTCTTGCCAGACTGCAGAAGGAGTTTCCGGATCGTCTGTCGGTCATCCATGGGGGCGACCTTCCTCCCGACTGGGTTGGCAAGTCATGGGCGTGCCACCGTTTGTCGCAAGTTGCAACCGGCGACTACCTCCTGTTCACGGATGCCGATACCATTCATGCTCCCGATACGGTAGCCCGTGCCGTTTCCATGGCCCAGCAGGACAGGATCGACTTCTTCTCGCTGATTCCGTTTGAAGAAATGGGTTCTCCCATGGAACACATTGTGATTCCCATGGTTCACGTGCTGTACTTCGCCTATCTACCCAACGAGCTTATCCTACGCTCGCCGATGGTCTCCATTTCTGCTGCCAACGGACAGTTCATGTGGTTCTCTGCTGCAGCATATCGGCACATCGGCGGCCACACGGCCGTGCGCAACGACTTAGTGGAGGACGTTGCCTTGGCAAAACATGTGAAGCGAGCTGGCCTACGGACGGCGCTCGTTGATGGTTCAGAGCTCGTACAGTGCCGCATGTACACAACTACCCGCGAGGTAGTTGATGGCTTCTCGAAAAACTTCTTTCCAGCCACGGGATACAACCTGCCTTTGATGCTTGCGTTCGTAAGCCACCTTGTTCTTCTGTGGACGCTTCCCGTCCTGATGGTTGTCTTCGGGATGATTTCCCCCGATCTGTTTCTTTGGCAGGAACATCGCGAAGCAACGTTTGTACTGCTGACGTTCGCCATACTTTGTGGCGCGTTCATTCGTCTGAGCATTGCCTTGCGATTTGGCATGCCATGGTGGCATGTATTTCTTCAACCGATGAGCGCTGCCATGGCTGCCTTCATTGGGCTTAGGTCCATTGTCTGGGCCTATTCCCGATCGGGAGCATCATGGAAAGGTCGGTCCTACTCAAGCAATAGAAACTACCATGTCCGAACCAACACCGACCGACAAAATACTTGACCTCTTCCTCTTGCGCGTGCGGGAACCAGAATACAGCACGGACGCGCCGTATTACACCACGGGATCCATCGTTTCGGCAGCCCTCCTTCGTCTTGTCGTTGTCATCTTGGCAGGATATGGCTTGCGTCAGGTTGCGAGTGGGCAGGTAACGTGGACGGTCATGCTGTTCGCTCTCTGGGCCCTGGTAGCTTGGCCAGCGTACAACCAATACGTTCGCTTTAATACCAACATTGACGATATCAAACGTGACACACTTTGTGGCGTGTGTCGGCATTTCAATCCCACGAGTCAGCTTTGCAGTGTCCTTGATGAGCATGTTACGACCGATGTCCCACCATGTGAAGGCGAAGCCTGGGAACCACGGACGTAAGTCAGTTTTGCCGAGGTGCTTCTGGGGGATCAATAGCACGAAGACGATAGATACCCGCATCGTCAACTTCGAACGTAAAGGATCTTCGAACTTTATTTGTATAAGCCCAAATCTCCTGCTGCCTATCGCCTGTTCCGACGGCTTTTTTCACCGAAGATGGTGAACCGTGGAGAATATAAATTTTCCCGCGCTCGCTCTTTGCACCATCTGGTTCTGCAATTGTACTATAAAGGTAAAAGGCCTTGTCGACACGCCGATAGTATTCTGCCAATTGTTCATTGAATGTAGTTGCAGGGGTGGGATCACGCCGGCGCCAGAAATCCATGAGTTTACTCCGGCGCTCCGCATCCGTACCTTCATCAATACTGTCAAGGACGGCGTCATCTGCGATGTATCGCATAATGCCAACAGCATAGGCTAGATTTCGGAGCGACAGTGGCATCATTTCCCAATACACTTTCAAAGGAACCGTTAGGGAATCCATGGCCCCTTTCCTACGCAGGGATAGTAGGTAACTGCCAGGGACCAAGGCCGTAACGGGCACGGGAACGATCAGTGTCGCGATATTGCTAGGGCCACCTTTCGTGAGTGTAAGAACGGGGCGGTCTGTTGACGATCCATCAGTAATCGTAGGAACAAAGCCAGGCAAGGATCGGATGGTGTATTCGGCGTCACCAACGGTCCACCATCGAATTTCTTTCTCTTCATACGGTTTCTGCACCAAACGGACTGTCCATTCTGTGGGGATAGAATCGGCAACCAGGACCAATGCCGAAGCATCGCGAGGTTGAAAGGGAATACTGCCGCCGAACACGTATGGTTTGAATTGGTCTGCATCTCCAGTTACTTCCGTTTCCGCGATAACTGGCGTGGTGATGGTGCGAAGAGTTCGTCGTGGTTGAAACGAAACAGCTGGGAGCAGTAGACGGCGTTGATTAGATTCCTTTTGTGACAAGATTTCGAGTGTTATGGAATAGGTATTGGGGGCTACCTTGACTGACGCCGTACCGAAATGAAAATCTGTTTTGGAATTGGTCTCTTCGTAGGCATTCACGTACGCGGTACCTCGCCAGGGAATGCGATGGCGAATAACGCCAATACTATCACGAATCTCGATGCTCACGGCCATGTCGGCCTTGAAATTCCCGTTGATATCCTTGCGGTCCGTCACTTTCGTGAACGTAAGGAAATCGTTTGCCATACGGAAGAAAACCATCAAACTGGCAGAGTCACCCGTGGCGGTTGGTACGGCAATGGCCTCGCCATAGAAGCGGTCTCCATAGTCCACAAACACCTGCTTTTCAGGAGACTTGCGCGTACTCTGCCCTGTAGCCACAGAGACCATGGAGCCGAGAACAATCAGGATGATGATGGATCGTACGTTTCGCATCAGTGGTTTTCCTCGATAAAATCCCGAAGTATGACGGCTGCAGCAACGACATCTTTTGTGCCTTTTTGTTGCCGGCGTTTTTTGGACATCCCTCCTTGCACCATTATTTCGCGCGCTCGGGCCGTCGAGAACGCCTCATCTACCTCCAGCACAGGTACATCAACAATCTCTTGTACCGCTGCAATGAAGTGAAGGCATCGTTCGATAATGGGCGTTATTGCATCGTCATGCCTTCGCGGCACACCGATGATGACAAGGTCAATCCGATCGGCATCAATACGCTGTTTAATGATCTCGAATGTTTGAGCGTTATTGGGGATGATGGGCCGTGGCGACACAACGATGTGAAGATCATCACAAACAGCCACACCAATGCGGGCATCGCCATAGTCCATGGCCATGATACGTTTCCCTGCAATGTTCAGACGTTGCTTCATGCTACGTCCTCATAGAGCTCATCGGCAACGCGAAGGCGTTCCATACCATGTGGAATGCGGAAGATGATTTGGGTCCCATGGCCGGGTGAACTCATTACGCGCAGCGATCCGCCATGAAGGTGCATGACGTGTTGCATGATCATTGTTCCTATGCCCGTACCTGATCCATCCTTGGCCGTTGTGAAAAAGGGTTTCATCATGTTTGCAAGGGTTTCAGCATCCATGCCAGCTCCGGAATCACTGACGCGGATGTAGACATTGTTCCTGTCGAACCATGTGGCAATTTCTATGGTTCCCGGCTGTCCTTTGAGTGCCTTGATACCGTTCTCCACGGCGTTTCGAACAGCTCGGGATATCTTCAGCCGATCCACGTTCATCATTGTTCCACGAAGTTTCATGTGGAAGGTAACATGGGGGAACACGGAGGCGTCAAACTCGTGGCGGATCTCCGTACACAGTTCGGCGGAGTGAACAGGAAGTTTATTAAGTGCATCACTGCGACCTACGCTCACGAGATCGCGCACTCGTTGGATGAGGATGCCAACTTGGAACAGAATTCGACGTCGCCGCTCTCCGTCGTGGGAGGACTGAGGCACCAATTGTTCGGCATTTAGTCGAATGGTACTCAGGTTTGTCTGCATGTCATGAGCTAACTGCGCCCAGTTCACCAAACGCCGGCGCTCTAGTTCTTCCGTGATGTCCACTCCGGTAATCAACATCCCGGCATATCTTCCGAACCCTCCACGCAGAGGTACTGCGTTGAAGACGTATTCGCGTGGGGTTCCTGATTCAATGACGGAGACACGATCAAGATTGATCCTGTGTCACAAATGCAAGCAGGCCCTTGGCGGCGTCATGGAGTGCGTATGTACGAAACAACCGTCGCATAGGAACCTGCGCCGAAATACGCAGCAGCCGGCCTGCGGCATCATTGACGCGTAAGAGCCTACCACTGGCATCCATCAGCAGCACCATACCTGCTCCGGGCAGCTCCATCATGGCCTCGATCAACGTCCGTTGCCGCGCCACTTGCCGTCGCGAGAAGAGAATGGCCACTAGCAAGATCAACGGCACCACGAAAGCCAAAGCGTCCCTCATGAAGCGAACAACCATCCACAGTGGTTGCCGAACGCGACTGACGACGACCGTCTCTCGCGGCGTAACGAGTTCGATGCGCTCCAGTGTACCCGTGATGGAGATCGCAGAGGCATCTGCAGGAACCTGAAGCGTGTCCGCAGAAAGAATTGTCCCCGAACCATCTGCCGTTACCATCCCCGCATCGGTAACGATCACAAATACGTCGGCCAGCCGGCGTATCAGCCGCGGCCGGCCCAATTCCGGGGGCAATGCAGTACGCGTCTCGGAAACAGATGGGTCCAGCAACGATCCAATCGACAGGGCATAACCGGCTCCATCAGGGTGGACGAAGGCACGAATGAGCGTTGAATCGCGCATGGCACACGTCACAAGATCGGGTACGATATCAAGCGTCACGTATCGTGACCTCGTCGTGGCTGGATTGACGAGCGTTATCTGACTTCCTGTGTTGTCACCGATCGGCGTCACCACCACTATTGACGATCCTGCAGCAAGAATGCGTGCAGACTCGGCAGCCGGCAGTGAGGGCGCAATGCGTGTTCGGAAGGCAGTGTCGAGTACACTGAGAAACGCCATTGCTCCGAGTTTATGCACTACGCCAATACTCCAGGGGCCCGTACCATAGAGCATGCGCATTCCAACGACATCGTCTTCAACAAGGTTGACGCCCCAGCTGTTTTCCTGCTTTCGGCAGATAAGCACACGGCCGTCCAAACGAACGAATACTGCACCACTAGAGGCCTCGCCAGCGATTTCCACGATGGACCGTTGGTTGATTGGACTTGTTATCGGCAATGGACTCCGTGCGATCTCGTTGACATTGGCGGCCAATTCAACAAGCACCGCTCGGCCCTCCTCCTGCACAACTACCAACAGGCCGTTCTTTCGCGCCAACGCAGCGCGTACGTCGGCGTCGGGCAATCCAGCAGCTTGTACTGCACCATTAGCGCCAAGGCGTTCGACAGCGTGTTTACCCGAACTCCAGACGGCCTTGCGTCGAATGCGCCACCGCCCCTCTCCTGCTAAGGTTGGGATGGTCCATCCCCCACCTTGTTGGACGACACGTTCGTACCGAAAGGGCTTTGCAGCGTCGGCCCGCGCTTCCATGAGGAGTACGCAAAACAGGAGACAGCAGGCCAGCAGTCGCGTCATCGTTCTCGGACCTCGCATGCAACCCACGCCTGCACTCCCTCCAGGCGCCCGGCAAATCCCAGGCGTTCTGCCGTCGTAGCCTTTACACTCACACGCTGGAGAGGCAATCCTGTCAGCGCTGCAATACACTCGCGCATCGCCTGCTTGTAGGGAAGTATCTTGGGCGACTGCAAGACGAGGGATACGTCGATGTTCACGATGACGTGACCAGAGTCTTGAACAAGATGTACTGCATGCTGGACAAAGAGCGAACTGGGTGCTCCTTTCCACTTCGGGTCGGTATCGGGAAAGTGCTCTCCGATATCGCCCAACGCCAAGGCACCTAAAAGGGCATCAACCAATGCGTGCAGAACCACGTCTCCGTCACTGTGTGCAACGGTACCATGGGGGGACGGTATCTCTACACCGCCCAGTACCAGCGACTCGCCTTCTGCAAGCCGATGAATATCATAACCGAAGCCAATCATTGCGTCCAAACACACTGGTGGAAAACTCTCTGCGAACCTACCACTCGTCAAGCGATTCACGATAGACATACTTTCCCCTATGTTCGTACGATGAGCCAGGACGTCGAAACCGTAGCCAACCTCACCAGCCGTATTCAGGGTCTTCTCCAGCACGGCATTGGCGACGTCGTCGTATGCGGCGAAGTGTCCAACTATAAGCACCATACCTCTGGGCATCGATATTTCACACTAAAAGATGAATCTGCATCGATTTCGTGTGTTATGTGGCGCACACGCCCACTTTCGATACGCCCAGAAGATGGCATGCGTGTCGTACTTCATGGTCGCCTGACAGTCTATCCTCCACGAGGCAACTATCAGATCGACGTCGTCTCAATGGCACCTGCTGGCATGGGCACTCTCCAGCAGCAGCTGGAAGAACGCAAAAAGGAACTCGCTGCCCGGGGGTTCTTTTCATGGGAACGTAAACGCTCCCTACCCTCCATGCCGATGCGTATCGGCGTCGTGACGTCGCCAACGGGAGCGGCTCTGCAGGACATCCTCTCGACCATCGCCTCACGCTTTCCGATTGCAACAGTCATGTTCCGGCCAGCACTTGTGCAAGGCCCCGGTGCTGCAGAGGATATTGCAACTGCCATTGGCGAGTTTTCTCCGGACGTCGTGGACCTGCTCATTGTGGGAAGGGGCGGTGGCTCCATTGAGGATCTCTGGGCTTTCAATGAGATCAACGTCGCCGAAGCGCTCTTTGCGTCTTCGGTACCCATCATTAGCGCCGTTGGGCATGAAACAGACGACACACTTGCGGACCTCGTTGCTGACGTTCGCGCTGCAACGCCGACGCATGCCGCCGTTCTGGCTACTCCGCTGACGCGAGCCGATGTCATGGCCCACGTTGCCGAGTCGCGTGAACGCTTGATGGCAGCCATGGCTTCCAGTGTATCCGAAGCTCGCGATATGGTGCAGCTTTTTTCCGACGGCGCAAGTGCCCGGCGTCTCCTCGAGAGGATTGCCCTGCGTCAGCAGTGGATCGATGACCGCTTGGATCGATCATCTCATACGCTTCTCGAACGCCTGCGGGTACGGCGCGAGCGCTTGGCCATGATGCCGCCACGAGCAGCAGCATCCATCCTTGAGCGTCTTCGTGGACGATCGTCGCGCCTTGCGGATTTTGGTTCGCGATATGCCCTTACGTTCTCTCAACGCCTTCGAATCCGCGGAGCCATGCTCATGGAAAATCGCACGCGTGCCTGCTCTGCCATCCTGCGCCATATCTCACGCACTGTGGCCGTCGTAGACCGCCACCATGCCGTATGTCGTGCCCTTTACCCGCTGGCCCCCTTGCGCCGCGGTTTTGCCGTCGTCGAGCGAAACAATGTCGTATTGCGGCCCACGGACCTCCTGCAACCAGGCGACGTCGTAACAGTACGACGTTCCTCTCAACTAGCAACCGTCGTTGTACAATCTAGTGAAGTATCCCATGGCCCAACAGAAGCGTGACCCAAGTCTAGAAGACAAGCTGAAGCGATTGGATGAGATTGCCCGCATGTTGGACGCGGGAGACCAACCGCTTGATGAACAATTAAAGGCGTTCGAAGAAGGTATGGCCTTGGCAGAAGCTTGCCGAAAAGAACTTGAAGCTGCCGAACTGCGCGTGCTTCAGCTTAGCCAATCACACATCCAGAATCCTTCGGCTTAGACGTTTATCCACGTACTACCCACAGTGGACAAAAGCAACGGCGCACGTCTGGTTGAACCAAACGTGCGCCGTGTGTCGTCGTTCATGCGTCAACCCATGACAGTTGACGATGCCATTGGATTATCGAACGATATTCAATGGGGCCGAGATGCGGTTGCCTTGTGCGTCCAAAGCAACGACTCGATATGCACCAGGAGTCAAGTCCGCAACGTTCAGAGTCGTATTGTTGGACGCGCTCAGAACGATCGTCCCAGTCATATCGACAACGGATACGGAACCTTCGGGAGCAACACCATTCAACGTGATCCGAACCATGGAGCTGGCAGGGTTTGGCGAAACAGCCAACGCACCGTTTGGTGTGGTTGTATTGTCTACGGATGTTGTGCCGTTACCGGTGACAACGATCGATTTGGCTACAGGTTCGGCACCATTGACGCGACGATCGCTGCTTACGATGACGGACATGCCTTCGCGCAGCATCGATGGCGATGCAACACCTTGATTCACCATTGTGACGGTTGTTGAATTCGTAAGGTGGAATGGCATCGTTACGCTTCCACGGCTAACGGTTACCTTCTCGCCATCAACAGATACGATCTGGCCATTCATACGCAGGTCGGCCGTGAGTGTATCGACGCGGTTGCACGTGGTTCCAACCAAGACCGTAACGGCATGAAGAGCATCATTTTCTTCGATTCCGTAGGTGCAAACGAGGGAGCCAACGGTAATGGCATTCCAGTCGAGCATTTCGCCATTC